>CAUCXP010000058.1 GCA_958446785.1 uncultured Collinsella sp.
GACCGCCCGCACCTCGATCGCCTGGGTGCCAGTCTGGCGGACTATTCCGCGGCGGGCAGTCTTATGGCGGAGCAGGCGGCAAATCTGGTCCACGCTTCTGGGGCTGACGCCCGCGTGCTCCTGTTGGCGGGCGACCCTTATACCGACTCGCACTATCTGACCGCCCGCGCCTTTCATAATTACCTGCGCGAGCACGATATTCCATGGCGGGTTGAGGACCTTGCCGGTGCCCATGCGCAAGTCAAACAGCTCGAGCGCGAGCTTGAGCAGCGCTTGAGTGCGCCGGATGCTCCCGAGCTCATCTGTAGCGTTTTTGCCGTTGGTTCCGAGGTGGTCGCCGATGCGCTTGTTTCGAGCGGCAAGGCCGGCAAGGTCATGGTGATCGGCAACGACCTGTTCCCCGAGAGCGCCCTGGCCTTACGCCGTGGCATTTTTACCAATATCGTCTATAAGGACCCGGTGAGCTTAGCCTACCGTGGTGCCAAGACCTTGGGCGAGTATTTGCTGTGGGGTAAAACTCCGGCGGAGCCCGTGCAGAAGGGTGCTGTGGAGATGGTGTTTGCCAGCAACGTCGACCGCTACTGCGAGCTTGCGGGAATTTAGCCGTTTGGTCAGGTACCCCCTCTTGCGGCGTGCATTTTTTGGAGTATTCAGCAATGGCGTGTTCCGAAAGAGGCTCAGAACGACTGTTTTAAGTGCCTCCGATGGCGTAAATCGCCATCGGAGGCACTTTTTTATGCCGATCGGGCGCGATATGCGCATCAAATAGGGCGTCGAGGACGGTGCGCAGTACGCCCCGATGCTGAATATTCCCAAAAATGTACGCCGAGACATGACCCACCTGAGCAAAAACGCCCAGGTTCGGTGTTCGGGGACGTTAGTCCATCCGCAATGCATGCGTGTCACGGCTCCAACAACCGTTGAACGGACAAAATCGACCGTTCACCCCATGGTGGTTAGGTGAACGTTCACCTTTTAAGTCGCAATGAATTAGTATAGTGAACGTTCATCTAGAGGATAACGAGCGCATCGTGTGCCCGCTCCGCCAACAAAGGGGTTGTTTGATGAAAAACTTCATGGACGATCAGGATTTCCTGCTGAGCACCAAAACCGGCGAGGAACTGTTCCACAACTTTGCCGAGGGCATGCCCATCGTTGACTACCACTGCCACATTTCTCCCAAGGAGATCTGGGACGACAAGCGTTTTGAGAACATCACCGAGGTTTGGCTGGGCGGTGACCACTACAAGTGGCGCCTGATGCGTGCCAACGGCGTCGACGAGCGCTTCATTACCGGCGATGCCCCTGCTCGCGAGAAGTTCCAGAAGTGGGCCGAGACCCTGGGCCGTTGTGTGGGCAACCCCGTCTTTGAGTGGAGCCACCTGGAGCTTAAGCGTTACTTTGGCTACGAGGGCGTCCTGAACGGCAAAACCGCTCAGGAGGTCTGGGACCTTGCCAACGCCAAGCTCGCTGAGGCCAGCTTTACCTGCCGCAACCTGATCAAGCAGTCCAACGTCCGCATGATCTGCACTACCGACGACCCCGCCGACAGCTTTGAGTGGCACAAGAAGATTGCCGCCGACGACAGTTTTGACGTTCAGGTCGTTCCCGCCATGCGCCCCGATGCCGCCCTGCGCATCGAGCGTGGCCAGGAGTTCGCCGACTACTGCAAGCATCTCTCCGAGGTTGCTGGCGTTGAGATCAGCGACTTCGAGGGCATGAAGGCTGCCATCTCCAAGCGCTACGACGTTGCCCACGAGCTGGGCTGCCGCGCTTCCGACCACGCGCTCGACTACGTTATGTACGTTCCGGCTACCGCCGACGAGATCGAGACTATCTTTGCCAAGGGCCTTGCCGCCGAGCCGCTTGCCGAGGACGAGGTCCTCAAGTACAAGACGGCCTTTATGCAGTTCGTCGCCGGCGAGTATGTCCGCCTTGGCTGGGCCATGCAGCTGCACTTTGGCTGCAAGCGTGACAACAACCGCGCTATGTTCGCCAAGCTCGGTCCCGACACCGGCTACGACTGCATCTCCAACTACACGCCGTCCGACCAGCTGGCCGATTTCCTCAACTCCATCCAGGAGTCCACGGGTCTGCCCAAGACCATCCTGTACAGCCTGAACCCCATCGACAACACCATGATCGATACCGTGATGGGCTGCTTCCAGGAGGCTCCGACCGCCGGCAAGATCCAGAACGGCTCTGCCTGGTGGTTCAACGACAACGAGGTTGGTATGCGCGAGCAGCTCACGGCTCTGGCCAACGAGGGCGTGCTGGGCAACTTTGTGGGCATGCTTACCGATTCCCGCTCCTTCCTGTCCTACCCGCGTCATGAGTACTTCCGTCGCGTGCTGTGCGGCGTGATCGGCGAGTGGGTCGAGCAGGGCAAGTATCCGGCCGACATGGAGCTGCTGGGAGCCATCGTGCGCGACATTAGCTACAACAACGCGGTCCGCTACTTTGGCTTTGACCTGGATACCGTCGAGGCCTAAACCCGCATCGAATCACACCGAACTCGGGAGCGCCGTTGCCACACGCGGCGCCCCCGTTTTGCCTGCACGCTAACAGCAATCTAAGGAGAGACATCGATGGAGAACATCAGCTACGAGACGCTCGAGAAGATCGGCTACAAGGGCTACCTGCTGCCCAAGGACGCGCCCGAGAAGGTTCTGCAGTTTGGCGAGGGCAATTTCCTGCGCGCCTTCGTCGACCGCTTCTTTGACATGGGCAACGAGGCAACCGGCTGGAACGGCAAGGTTGTCATGGTCCAGCCCATCAGCGGTGCCTTTGGCTTTGCCGACGGCATTAACGCTCAGGATGACCTGTACACCGTGCTGGTGCGCGGCAAGGAGAGCGGCAACACGGTCGACGAGTCCCGTGTGATCAGCGCCTGCAGCCGCTGCCTCAATCCGTATCGCGAGGACGACTACCGCGCCATGATGGAGGTCGCCGTCTCCGACGATTTGGAGATTATCGTCTCCAACACCACCGAGGCCGGTATCGCCTACGATCCGTCCTGCAAGGCCGACGACATGCCGCCCGCGAGCTTCCCCGCCAAGCTTGCCCAGGTGCTCCACACCCGCTGGGCCGCCGGCAAGCCGGGCGTCATCGTGCTCGCCTGTGAGCTCATCGATCACAACGGCGAGGAGCTGCTGCGCATCATGAACCAGTACGTGAGCGACTGGGGCTGGGAGGACGAGTTTGCGCAGTGGATGGCCAACGACTGCACCGTCTGCACCACGCTCGTCGACACTATCGTCCCCGGCCGTATCCGCGACCCCAAGGAGGCCGCTGCCGTGGCCGAGCGCCTGGGCTACGAGGATCCCTTCCTGGCCGTGCGCGAGCCCTTCCAGATGTGGGGTATCCAGGGCGATGAGTCGCTCAAGGAGCGTCTGCCCTTCGTGAAGGCCGGCCTGCCGGGCGTCTTTGTGACCCCCGATGTCACCCCGTACAAGAAGCGCAAGGTCCGCATCCTCAACGGCGCCCACACTGCCTTTGTTCCGGGTTCCTGGGTTGCCGGCTTTGACATCGTGCGCGATTGCATGCATGACGAGACCGTTCGCGGCTTCATGAACACCATGCTCTACGACGAGGTCATCCCGACGCTTGCCGCCGATCTGGATGTCGAGGACTGCAAGGCCTTTGCCGCCGCCGTCGAGAACCGCTTCGACAACCCGTTTATCGACCACGCGCTGCTCTCCATTTGCCTCAACTCAACCGCCAAATGGCGTGCTCGCGACCTGCCCACGCTCAAGGACTATGTTGCCGAGACCGGCAACCTGCCCAAGTGCCTGGCGACGAGCCTCGCTACGCTCATTGCCTTCTATACGCAGGAGCTCGTTGCTCGCGAGGGCGATGGCCTGCACCTGCGCCGCGCCGACGGCACCGAGTACACCGCTCAGGACGATGCCTTCGTGCTCGATTTCTACGCCGCCCACGCCGGTGCAGACGATGCCGAGCTGGTGCACGACGTGCTCAGCAACGAGCAGATGTGGGGCGAGGACCTTACGCAGATCGCCGGCCTTGAGGAGTTTGTCGTCAACGCGCTTGCCGTTGTGCGCGCCGAGGGCGCCAAGCAGGCATTTGCCAACGCCCGGGCCTAAATCCTTCTGTGCGCCCGCCGGGCAACTGGCGGGCGCCCGCTGACTTCTGCTCAACCTGTAGGGTTAGGACTCTTTGTAATGAATACTATCCAGATCAATCCGGCCGACAACGTGATCGTCGCGCTGTCGCCGCTTGCCAAGGGCACCGCCGTCGCGGTTCCCGGGGTGGGCGAGGTCGTTGCCGCGGAGGATATTCCGCAGGGCCACAAGATGGCCGTGCGTGCCATTGCGGCGGGGGAGGACGTCGTCAAGTACGGTCTTCCTATCGGTCACGTGACGGGCGACATCCAGCCCGGTCAGTGGCTTCATACGCATAACGTCAAGACCAACCTTTCGGGCGAGGTCGAGTACGCTTACAACCCGACGCATCCGGTCGTTGAGCCGGTTGAGCCCGAGACCTTTATGGGCTTCCGTCGCGCCGATGGCCGCGCCGCCACGCGCAACGAGCTGTGGATCATCCCCACGGTCGGCTGCGTCAACGAGGTCGCACGTGCCATGTGCGAGCAGGCTCAGGATCTGGTCGAGGGCTCGCTGGAGGGCGTTTACTACTTCCCGCATCCCTTTGGCTGCTCGCAGACCGGTGCCGACCATGCCCAGACGCGCCGTCTGCTGGTGGCGCTCTCGCGTCACGCAAACGCTGCGGGTGTGCTGTTCCTGTCCCTCGGTTGCGAAAACTGCACGCACCAGCAGGTACTCGACGAGCTCGGTGACTTTGATCGCGAGCGCGTTCGATTCCTCGCCTGCCAGGATGTAGCCGACGAGCAGGTCGAGGGTCACAAGATCCTGTCCGAGCTTGCCGACCTGGCCAAGCAGGCCAAGCGTGAGCCCATTCCTGCCTCCGAGCTGGTCATTGGCCTTAAGTGCGGCGGCTCTGACGGTCTTTCGGGCATTACCGCCAACCCCACGATCGGTCGCGTGAGCGATATGGTTGTCGCCCGCGGCGGCACGTCGGTGCTCACCGAGGTTCCCGAGATGTTTGGCGCGGAGAGCATTCTGCTCGATCGCTGTGAGAGCCAGGACGTCTTCAATGCCGCCTCCGACATGCTCAACGGCTTTAAGGACTACTTTATCAGCCACGGCGAGGTCGTCTATGAGAACCCGAGCCCCGGCAACAAGGACGGCGGCATTACCACGCTCGAGGACAAGAGCTGCGGCTGCGTGCAAAAGGGCGGATCTGCCCCCATCGTCGACGTGCTGCCGTATGCCGGTCAGGCTACCAAGCATGGCCTGAACATGCTGTGCGGTCCGGGCAACGACATGGTATCCACCACGGCCCTGACGGCTGCCGGCTGCCACGTAATCCTGTTCTCGACCGGCCGCGGCACGCCGTTTGGCGCACCGGCGCCTACACTCAAGGTGTTCACCAACCAGCGTCTGTGCGACCACAAGGCCAACTGGATGGACTTTAACGCCGGCGTGGTGGCTACGGGCGAGCGCACGCTCGATGAGGCTGCCGACGACCTGTATCAGATGGTGCTGGACACGGCGAGCGGCAAGCTTACGAGTGCCGAGCGTCGCGGCTGCCACGAGATCAGCATTTGGAAGGATGGCGTCTGCCTGTAGCGGTAAATGGGTTCGCATAGGGCGTTATTGACCATGGCCCCGTCGGGAGTGTTCCCGGCGGGGCCATGTTTGTTCTGTCTGTTCGGGCGTGTCTTCCTGAGGGTACGGGAGCGGCGAAAACAATAAACGTTCACCTAATCGACCTCAAATTTAAACCCACTCAATACCCATGTAATCGTGATTTTTTTCAAGTCAGATATCCGTTTAACGGCAAAAAACGACCGTTCAAGGATAATATACAAGTGAACGTTCACCTATCATATGCAATCGCGCATAATCTAGCTAAACGTTCACCCTACGAGTGGGCGATATGCAGACAGACATCGGTATGGACTCCAATGTCTTGTTACAAGACAATCGAGAAAAGAGAGGGAGCTCGATGACTAACAAGATCGGTAAAAAGCGCAAGATCACATTTTGGACGCGCTTGGGCTTTGGTATGGGCGGCATGCTCAACTCCGGTGCCCTGAGCTTTACGCACAGCTACATGGTGCTGTTCCTGTCCACGGAGTGCGGTCTGTCCGCAGGCGAGGCTGCGCTGATCAGCTCGTTCGCCATCTATCTCAACGCCATTCTGTGCCCGCTCATGGGCTTTGTGGCCGATAACTTCTACGCTACCAAGATCGGCCGCATCTTTGGCCGCCGCCGTTTCTGGATCTTGCTGGCTATCCCGATGATGGTCGCCGAGCCGCTCATCTTTGTGGCTACGCCGTTTGGTTTCCCGTACTACTTTGTGTTGTACCTGATCTACAACGTCGCGTACACGTTCTGCACCGCCAACCTGTCGCCGCTTACCATCGAGATGACCGATGACTTCAAGGAGCGTACGTACCTCACCGGCTACAAGCACCTCTTTGGTAACGCCGCCGGCTTCCTGATGGCAGCACTCGTCGGCTTTGGCTTTGGCACCTTCGGCGAGACCAACCCGTTCAGCTACTTCATTATTGCTACGATTAACGCTTCGGTCATGGCAATCTCGCTGCTCTGCGTGTACCTGTCCACGTGGGAGCACACCCCCGAGGAGGTCGCTCAGGAGAAGATCGAGAGCGTCGGCGAGGGTATCAAGAAGTTTTTCATCGACGTTATCTCTACCTTCCGCAACAAGTCCTTCCGCAAGGTCCTGTATGCGCAGGTCTCCACGAAGCTCGCCGCTGCCTGCTGGTCTGCGTGCCTGTCCTTCTTCATCGTCTACTGTCTGCAGATTCCTAAGTCCTACGAGTCCGTGATGGAGATGCCCGGCAAGGTCGTCGCTATCGTCTGCACCGCCATCTGGGTCGCCCTCATGGCCAAGAAGGGCTTCCACAAGTCTTGGTACCTGGCAAATGTCGGTTGCGCCGCGTGCATCATCGCCTACAACTACTTCGCCTTTGGTCAGATCAACGGCACCTCCACGGTCGCCATCGCCATGATCGCCTACCCCATCATCTTCGCCATCTGGAAGTTCTTCTACGTTGGCTTCCAGTATCTGCCCGATGTTCTGCTCAACTACATCCCCGATGTCGATGAGCTCATCACCCTGCGTCGTCGCGAGGGCATCTACAGCTCCGCACAGCAGCTCTGCCAGCAGATCGCCCAGGCTGTTGCCGTCAACGTATGGGCTATCGTCCTTGCTGCCTCCGGCTTCATTCAGACCGCCGGCAACAGCGACGCCGTGACCCAGCCCGCCACCGTGCCTCTGTACATTTGCGGCTACATGCTCATCGGCTGCGCCGGCTTCTTCCTGCTCGCGGCCGTCCTTGCCCGCGGCATCAAGATTGACAAGGAGCAGTGCGACATCCTTTGCGACGAGATCCACCGTGTCAAGGAGGGTGGCAAGATGGCCGACGTCAAGCCCGAGGTCAAGGCGCTTTGCGAGGAGCTCTCCGGCTTTAAGTACGAGGACTGCTTCGCCCACAACAATGTTGGCTTCCAGGACGGCAGCGTAATTCCCGCCGAGTAGGGCAGGCGCATCGTCCAAACCACAGGGCCGCGCCACCGGAGATCCACCGGCGGGTACGGCCCTTTTTTAAAAACGACTAGTATGAACTTCTGATTACATTTGAGGGAGAGACCCATGGAGACGAACGTTATCTGGCGCAATGCCCGCGCGGCCGTTATCGAGCTCGACGATGGCGGCTACTTTACCTGTGCCGATACGTGGGAGATCTTTGTCAACGATGAGCCCGCCGGTACCACGAATACGGTCGAGACCTATGTCGATGGCCTGACTCCCGGCAAGCGCAACCTGATCCGCTTTGTCTGCGGCGAGCGCGAGTTGAGCGTAGGCGTCACCACGCCGGCGGAGCCCTTTACCATCAACGTTCGCGACTGCGGAGCCAAGGGCGATGCCGAGCAC
>CAUCXP010000059.1 GCA_958446785.1 uncultured Collinsella sp.
CTGGCGCAGGAAACCGAGCTCATTGCTGCCGCCCTCGACGAGCAGCAGGAGCCCATTCCGTTCTTGCGAAGCCTCGATCGCGAGGATCTTCGTATCACGCTGATCAATAAGGACGGATCTGTTGCCTACGACAACGAGGCGTCGCCTTCCACACTGCCCAACCATGGCGATCGCCCCGAGGTCATCGAGGCCTTTGAGAGTGGTTCGGGTTCCGCGGAGCGCGCAAGCTCTACACTCGACGAGATTATGCTGTATCGCGCCGTCACCCTTGATAACGGCCAGGTCGTTCGCTTGGCGCAGGCCCAGCCTGGCGTTGCGGCGATTTTGCTGTCGATGCTGGCGCCGATGCTGCTTATCGCAGCAGCGGGTGCAGTACTCTCGTTTTTTATGGCGCGCCGTGAGTCCCGTGCCATCATCGCGCCGTTGCAAGAGGTGGATTTGGATCACCCACGCCGTAGCTATGAGCACGCCTATGCCGAGATGGTCCCCATGCTTGAGCGTATCGAGTCGCAGCGCCAGGAACTCAAGCGCCAAATGGCGGTGCTAGCGGACAACGACCGTATGCGCCGTGAGTTCACGGCGAATATCACTCATGAGCTCAAGACGCCGCTTACGGCGATTTCGGGCTATGCCGAGCTCATCGCAAACGGCATGGTCGAGGGCGAGGACGACCTGCGCAACTTTGGTGGTCGCATCTATCGCGAGGCGGGCCGCTTGGCAGCGCTTGTCAACGACATCCTTACGCTGTCTAACTTGGACGAGGCCGAACGTGCAACTGAAGGCGAGGCAGTGCCCATTGGGTCCACGGAGCCTATTGAGCTCTCGCGTGCCATCTACACGGTTGAGCAGCGTCTTGAACAGGTCGCCCGTCAGGCGAATGTGACGATAAGTCATGAGACCAAGCCTGTGGTCATCGAAGGCGTGTCGCGCTTGGTCGACGAGCTCATCTACAATCTGGCAAGCAACGCCATCCGCTACAATCGACCCGGCGGTACGGTTGCGCTGCAGTGCGGCACCAACGACGAAGGTCATCCGTTCCTTGCGGTCGCCGACACGGGAATCGGTATCGCGCCTGAAGAACAGGGCAAGGTATTTGAGCGGTTCTATCGCGTGGACAAGAGTAGATCCAAGGCACGCGGCGGAACCGGCCTGGGGCTTGCCATTGTCAAGCATGCGGCCCTGTATCATCACGCCACGCTCGATCTGTCGAGCGAGTTGGGCGTGGGAACCACCATTACGGTGACGTTTCCCATACAGCAGGACGAGCCATTCGCATAGCGATACAACATAGATATTGATGTAGACGCCGCATTTGACTTTCGGGTGCGGCGTTGTTGTGCAATTTTACGATTGCTTCCGACATTTTTACAGGAGAGCCTGTTTCTTATGTATAGAGTTTGGTCTCGGTAAAAAGATGCGATAACATACGGACAGTTTTGTCAATCCGAACTGGGGAAATGAAAGGCAAGCTGCATGACCCTTCTCGAACTGTTCCAGCTGCTCAAAAAGCACCTCAAGCTGGTCGTCACCCTTCCGGTGGTCTGCGCGATCGCCATGGGCATCGTGTCCTTCGTTGCGATGGACAACACCTATACCGCGACGACGAGCATGTACATTCTCGCCAAGACCGACGATAGCGGTCAGATGAGCTACAACGATCTCTCGGCGAGCCAGATGCTTTCCAACGATATCGCCACGCTGCTTGATAGCGATAGCGTTAAGAGCGGCGCCGCCAAAGAACTGGGCCTCACCGATCTGGATGACTACAAGGTGTCTGTTTCCTCCGAGACCACCACGCGTGTCATTACGCTTTCGGTTACCGGCACCGATGCCAAGGAGACGGCTGAGGTCGCAAAGGCCATTGCCAGCTCGGTGAGTACGGTCGCTCAGAACGTCGGCGCTGCCCAGAGCATCAACGTTATCGACGAGGCAAGGACCCCCGAAGCCCCCAGCGGCCCCAAGCGCACGCTGTATATTGCCGTCGCGTTCCTCGCCGGTATCTTTATCGCAGTTGCCTATGTCGTTTTGGCAGACATGCTCAATACCCGCATCCGCGGTGCCGAAGAGGCAGAAGAGCTCCTGGGTATTCCCGTTGTTGGCCGAATTCCGGCTATGAAAGGTGGTAAATAGGCATGGCTAAGGCAAAGAACACCGATAAGCTCGTTGTGCAGAATGCCGCCAAGACCCTTCTGGCCAACATCCGCTTTGCGAGCGTGGACGACCCCATTCGCACCATCACCGTTACCTCCTCGATTCCCAACGAGGGCAAGTCTACGGTTTCCATTAACCTTGCTCAGGCAATCGCCACGAGCGGCAAGTCCGTGCTCCTGGTCGAGGCCGATATGCGCCGCAGGTCCCTTTCCGATATGCTCGGCGTTCGTTCGCGCGGCGGACTCTATGCAGTCCTGTCCGAGCAGGTTTCTATCGACCAGGCGATTGTCGAGACAGGTCAGAAGAATTTCTACTTCCTCGATGCCGAGCCGCATATTCCCAATCCTGCCGACATCATCGTCTCCCATCGCTTTGCCAAGCTGGTCAAGGCACTGTCTGCTAAGTTCCAGTACGTCATCTTCGATGCTCCTCCGGTCGGCACCTTCATCGATGCTGCCGAGATTGCCAGCCTGACCGACGGCGCGCTGTTCGTGGTGCGCGAGGACTTTACCAAGCGCGAAGAGGCGCTCAACGCTATCGCCCAGCTTAAGAAGTCCGAGAAGGTCAAGCTCATCGGTACCGTCATGAATTACTGTGAGACCGAGACCAGCGAGTACTACTATTCTTACTACACCAAGGACGGTAAGAAGGTTAAGAAGGGCTCCGACGATCAGGGCACTTCCAAAAAGGGCATCTTCACCAACCGAGCAAACGTTTAGTTGATTAAGGCTGACCTATGCGTGACATTCATTGCCATATCTTGCCGGGTGTAGACGACGGCGCCGCCGATCTCGAAGAGAGCTTGGCGATGCTCGAGGCTGCCAAGCGGGCCGGTGTAACCAGAATCGTTTGCACTCCTCACTGCCGTGATCCCTATTTTGATTACGACAAGATGTGGGATGCCTTTGAGCTGCTGCGCGATAACGCTGACGGTTTTCCGCTCCAGATGGGCTTCGAGGTCAACCATCGAAAGCTCGTTGAGCTTGGTATCGATGCCGCGGATCACTTGCATTTCGATGGGACCAACGAGTTTCTGCTCGAGCTTTCGACGCATGCCGATGCGTATGCGTTTAGAGAGTACGAGAACACGATTTACGATTTGCAGTGCCGTGGCTACCAGGTGATCATCGCTCATCCTGAGCGCTATCGTGCGGTTCAAAAGGATGTAAGCGTGGCGGAGCGCCTGGTCGATATGGGCTGCAAGCTGCAGGCTTCGGCGGACTTTATTGCCGGCGGTCGCTTTGGTCGCGAGAAAAAGCCGGCACAGCGCCTGTTCGATCAGAACCTGTACAGCTTCATCGCGAGCGATGCCCATAACGTGGGTCATTACGACTGCCTGGCGAAGGCTCGCGCGAAGTTTAGCGTGCGCGGAGCTCATTTTCGCTAAAATCTGTCCCTAACGTTCGCATTGAATGAAAGGGCAGCCATGGATATCCAACTTAAGACGGGATGCTTTGATGACGCGGCGTTGGTGCGCCGCGTCGTTTTTATGGACGAGCAGGGCTACGAGAACGAGTTTGACGCTATCGACGAGGATCCGAACTGCATTCATGTGACGCTCTATGTAGACGGCGAGCTTGCCGGTTGCTCGCGCGTGTTTCCCGAAGAGCTTGAGCGTGCGGCTGACGCGGAGGCTCCGGTGTCGCCGGCGTGCGACTTGGACGAAGGCGTCGCGGCGGGGGAGACCTACATTATGGGGCGCGTGGCTGTGCTGCCGAGCATGCGCCGTCGCGGTCTGGCGAGCAAGATTGTCGAGGCCAGTGATACGTGCGCGCGTGATGCCGGCGCCAAGCTCATTAAGCTGCATGCGCAGGAATACGTGCTGCCGCTCTATGCCAAGGCGGGCTACACGCAGATTGCCCCGGTGGACTACGAAGACGAGGGCCAGCCCCATGCTTGGATGGCCAAGCGCGTAGATGGCAGATAGGGACGTTCCTTTCCTGCCGGCAGTCGGGGACACTCCTTGGCAATTGGCGTATCAGAGCGTTTGGACATACAGTTTTTCGATTCCGTATGTATATATGCGCGCTAATGGGTTATAAAATCTAAGTCTGGACATAGCAGGTCTGCGATGCGGCTCGGGCAACCGGGCCGTTTTTGCGGACGGGGGTAGCGCGAAAGGACTGCACATGCGTCAATTTAAGACCGAGAGCAAAAAACTGCTCGACCTCATGATCAACTCCATCTACACCAATAAGGAAATCTTCCTGCGCGAGCTTATCTCTAATGCGAGTGACGCCGTCGACAAGCTCAACTTTAAGAGCCTGCAGGACCCGAGTGTCAAGCTCGACCAGGGCGACCTGGCTATTCGCGTCTCTTTTGATAAAGACGCCCGCACCATTACCATCTCGGATAACGGCATTGGCATGACCGCCGAGGAGCTCGAGCGCAATCTGGGCACCATCGCCCATTCCGGCTCCGAGGAGTTTAAGACCGAGAACGCCGAGCAACAGGGCTCCGATGTCGACATCATCGGCCAGTTTGGCGTGGGCTTCTACTCCGCCTTTATGGTCGCCAGCCACGTGAAGGTCGTCAGCCGCGCTTATGGCGAGGACACCGCCCACGTTTGGGAGTCCGACGGTCTTGAGGGCTACACCATCGAGGATGGCGAGCGTGCTGAGCACGGTACCGATGTCATCCTGACGCTGCGCGAGAACGAGAAGCTCGACGCCGATGGCGAGGCCGAGACCTACGATCGCTTCCTGACCGAGTGGGGCCTCAAGAGCCTGATTCAGCAGTACAGCAACTATGTGCGCTACCCGATTCAGATGATGGTGACCAAGAGCCGCCAGAAGCCCAAGCCCGAGGACGCTGGTGACGACTACAAGCCCGAGTACGAGGACTATCAGGAGCTCGAGACCGTCAACTCCATGACGCCGATCTGGAAAAAGCGTAGCTCCGACGTTGAGCAGAAGGACTACGACGAGTTCTACAAGTCCACGTTCCACGACTTTGATGACCCCGCGCGCACCATTAGCTTCCATGCCGAGGGCACGCTCGAGTACGACGCCCTGCTGTTTGTGCCGGGCCGCGCCCCGTTCGATCTGTACAGCAAGGACTACGAGAAGGGCCTGGCGCTCTACAGCTCCAACGTGTTGATTATGGAGAAGTGCGACGACCTGCTGCCCGATTACTACAACTTCGTGCGCGGTGTTGTTGATTCCGCCGACGTGTCGCTCAACATCTCGCGCGAGACGCTGCAGCAGAACCGACAGCTCAAGGCAATCGCCAAGCGCGTGGAGAAGAAAATTACCGCCGATCTTGAGGATATGCGCGACAACGACCGCGAGGCATATGAGAAGTTCTTTGAGAACTTTGGTCGCGGTCTTAAGTACGGTATCTACTCGAGCTACGGCATGAAGGCCGACGAGCTCGCCGACTTGCTGCTGTTCTGGTCTGCCAAGGAGCAGAAGATGATCACGCTGGCCGAGTATGCCAAGGGCATGCCCGAGGGCCAGAAGGCCATCTACTACGCCGCCGGCGATTCGCGCGAGCGTCTGGCCAAGATGCCCGTCGTGAAGAGCGTGCTCGACCGCGGCTACGATGTACTGCTGCTGACGCAGGACGTGGATGAGTTCACCTTCCAGGCCATGCGTGAGTACGTGGCTGCCGATATGCCTAAGGTCTACGAGGATGACGCTGCTCGCGAGGCTGCTGAGAAGGCAGTTGCCGATGGCGCTGAGCCTGAGGTCGAGGATCGTCACCTGGAGCTTAAGAACGTCGCGACCGGCGATCTTGACTTGGCGACCGATGACGAGAAGAAGGAGGCCGAGGACGCCACCAAGGAGAACGAGGACCTCTTTAACGCCATGAAGGAGGCGCTCGGCGACAAGGTCGAGAAGGTTGCCGTCTCTGCGCGTCTGACTGACGCTCCCGCCTGCATCACCACCGAGGGTCCGCTTTCGCTCGAGATGGAGAAAGTGCTTCAGAAGGGCCCCGAGGGCGCGCCCGACGGCATGCCTAAGAGCCAGCGCGTGCTCGAGCTCAACGCCAAGCACCCGGTCTTCGCCAAGCTCGTCGCTGCCCAGAAGGCGGGCGACGCCGACAAGATCAAGCAGTACTCCGGCTTGCTCTACGACCAGGCCCTGCTCGTCGAGGGCATCCTCCCCGAGGACCCCGTAGCCTTCGCCGCGGCTATTTGCGAACTAATGTAATTGGGTAGTTGCGCGGGTTTACCAACCCGCGTAACGGCTCGACGCTGCCCTTCGTTCCGCCGTTCTAACGAACGGCGGACCAGTCGACGCTGCGCGGTCACCAGGGCGACAACTTGTCATTCAAAGAGGGCGGCATGACCAGAAGGTCAATGCCGCCCTCTTTTCATGCCAATTTGTTCGCCCTGGTGCCCGCTCGCTGGCATTACCAAAACATCGGCGGTCCAATAATGATCCCTTGGAGACGGAGGAAAAGTAGTCGTTGGGGACGTTCTTGTTTGACTGGTCATTCAAGAACGTCCCCAATGACTATTCGAACTGCTATTTTGTGCGGGTTGTGGTTTTGGGAGCTGCGGGAATTTAAGATACTGTACAACTGTACGTTAACTCATCTTCGTAGTATATTGCTACCCGCAAAACTCAGCACCATTGTGCCGCGAGGCACTAAAGCGCCTACGTACAATGGTTGTCGATAGTACGATTCGATTCAACGACAGGATGGATGGTCTAAGCGTGAGTCTCGGCAGCAAACTATCCAACGCAAAGGTATCCTTTGCGATCTTTAAGCGTGACATCAAGCGATTGCTCGTGAACCCCGTCGCCTTGGTGGTTACCCTCGGCGTGTGCGTTATTCCCTCGCTGTATGCCTGGTACAACATCGTGGCCAACTGGGATCCGTACGGAAACACCCAGGGTATCAAGATTGCCATCGCCAACAACGATCAGGGCACCCAGAACGACCTGGTGGGCGAGCTCAACGCGGGCGACCAGGTCGTCGATCAGCTCAAGGAGAACGATCAACTGGGCTGGACCTTCGTCGACTCGGCTGCCGATGCCAAAGAGGGCGTCGAGAGCGGGGAATACTACGCGGCGATTGTAATCCCCAAGAACTTCTCCGACAATCTCGTCTCGATGCTCGATGGCAATTACCATCAGCCTAAGCTGACCTATTACGTCAACGAGAAAAAGAGCGCCATTGCGCCCAAGGTTACCGATACCGGTGCCAACACCATCGAGGAGCAGATCAACTCGGAGTTTGTCTCCACGGTGGGCGAGACCGTAGCGGGCATCGCCAAGGATGCCGGCATCGATTTAAAGGACAAGGCAACCCAGACTCAGGACTCGCTGACAAGTTCGGTGTCCGAGGCATCCGACACCTTGGGTGAGGTGCGCGATTCGATTGGCGATATGAATGCCGCCATCGATAAGACGAGTGGCGCTATCGCCTCGGCTGATGCGGCGCTTGCCGGCTTGCAAGGTCAGGCACCGTCGCTGACGCAGGCAATCTCCCAGGGCAACGACCTGCTGGGCGAGGCTCGCGCCACGGCGGGCAACTCTATCACCTCGCTCTCCAAGGCACTCTCGGAAGGTAGCCTTGCACTCACCAAGACGTCAGCCTCCGCGAACGCTGCGATTGGCAAGCTAACGGGTACGGTCACATCTACGACCACCCGCATCGACAACTCGCTCGAGTCTCTCCAGGCGACGATCGATCACAATAAGGCCGTTATCGGGCACTTGGAGATTCTCGTTAATGACACGTCGACAGGTTCCGAGGAAATTGACGCGCGCATTGTATCGACCATCGATTCGCTTCGCGAGCAAAACCAGAAGCTGCAGAGCATCAAGGATGGCCTTTCTGCACAGTCGAGCGCCATGGCAAACGACGCTACGGCAATCTCGA
>CAUCXP010000060.1 GCA_958446785.1 uncultured Collinsella sp.
GAAGAGCATGGTCACCCTCCACATGTCCATAGCGATCGTTAATCTGCTTAAAGCCGTCAGCGTCCATCATAAGCAGATATACATCTTCGGCCTGATCCACATTTGAGAAGAGCGACAGCATATAGGTCTCAAAACGGTTGCGATTGTTGAGGCCAGTCAACGGGTCGGTCGAGATGAGCTGCTCCTGGCAGATGATATAGAGCAGCAACATGCTAATCATTATGCCGACACAAAGGCCAGGCACCGAGTATACGATCTGAAAGGTACCGCCCACCAGAGCGGGAACCGCAAAAAAGGCGAGGGTGCGATAAATGGCCTTCTTTTGCAGGCTTTCGACTTTTCGAGCCTGAATAAAGGCATGCAAGGACGTATATATGACGTAGCAGTAGCTAACGATAGGCTGAATCATATAAAGCGCTCCGCGACGATATACGCCCCGCGCATCGATATAGAACATAGCGTGCGTCCAGTAGCTGGTAAATGCCAGAACGACCACCAATGCGGTTGGCAACGTTAAAAGTACCACCCTATAGGGCGTGGTCAGGAGCCGTGAGCCCTGCATCGTCTCGGAATAGAAAAACCAAATGAGGCACGCGATGGCGAACAGCGAAAACGAAACCGCGTTGGAAATCCAGTTGGCCGTGATGCCTACAGGAGTGCTCACGCCGTCCGAGAGCGTCCAGATCATATCGAAGAAAATGTAGGCAGCAGACGTGTAGCCCAGCATGCTAAACAAAAGCTGCTGGGTGCTCGAGAACAGGGAGCGACGGCTTCGTACGGCAAGTCCGATAAGAATAATCATGCACAGCAGGAATATCTCGATCTTGAGTGCCTTTACCACTAGACGCCCTCCCTTCAATATCCAAGTGGCCAGAATCGCCCAATTCGAATCTGGGCAACAAACACCCCCTACTCCGCAGGGGTAAGGGGAATAATAGCAGAGCGCCCGAACGTCACTGCAAGACAGCTCTCGTTCGGGCGCTCAAACGGCGCGAGTTGCACGCCGGAATCATTGATGGATATCGATTGCTACTCGCCATCGATGTCGGTCGCGACAGCCTCTTCGATGGCCTCGACACCGGCAGGCGACAGGTCTTCCTTGCTCTGGCAGAACTTCTTATCGACCCAGCCGGTCAGAATCGGGGCCATGATTGCCGTGATGATGACGGCAGTGGCGATCTGCGCATACGCGGTGGGCGCAAGCTCGGCGTAGCGCGGTGCGACCTCGGCGAGGGCAACCGGTGTGGTCATAGCCGTGCCGGCAATGGTGGAGCAAGCCACAGCGGCCTTGCCATTGCCGCCGCACAGACGCTCGAACGCAAAGGTGATGGGACCGACGACAAACAGCGTGACAAGGCCCAGCAAGATGCCGGAAATACCGCCGGTGATAAAGCTCGACAGGCTCATGGACGCACCGAGCTGAAATCCGATGACGGCAATCGCGGGATTGGCACCGGGAACCAGCAGGTTCTTGATAAACGGGAACAGGTTGCCCAGAACCATGCCAATAACGAGTGGCAAGATGGAGCCGATAATGGTGCCAATGGGAATGTTGGCGAGGCCGGAAACACCGAGGATGATCATCGTGACGGCGGGGCCGGCCGTAAAGAACAGGATACCGACGGCGCCCTGCTCAGACTCATCACCGAACTCGCCCATGATGCCCGTATAGAGCGCCATGTTGCAAAACGTGATGCCGCCGATGATAGACACGGAGCTCAGACCCAGGAAGTTGTCGTTAAAGAAATATGCCACGCCCAGGCCGAGAGCCGCTGCGACGACCAGCTTGGGAATCAGCACGACGATGCCGGTCTTGATAGCGCCCGGCGTGGACTTAAAGCTGATGCCGGCGCCCACAAACAGCAGGATCGCGGCGACGATGGTATTGGAGCCACCGCGGCAGGCAGCCGTAAAGAATCCGCCGATCTCAAAAACCTGCGGGCAGAAGGTGTTGAGCAAAAGACCGACGATCATCGGATAAATCATGATGTCGCCCGGGATGCGCGGGACCTTGAATTTCTTTTGCTCGTTGGCGGTTGCTTCCTGTGCCATGAAACCCCCATTTCCGCTGACGGGGTACAAAAGCCCACGTCACGCTTTGCTACAGTAAAGTTTGACCATGGTACCAGAAGAAATAGACCAGCTCGGTGAAAAACTCGACAAGTTGGGATGGAACGAGATTCGGCGCCCGCGACGCCACCCCTATATAAGGCTCAAGACGATATAGAGTACGATGCCCGAGACGCAGCACCACAGCATCGATTTTGTCTTGACCGCCACGACCACGACGCCGGCGGCCGCAATCCAGGGAACCAAGGCAGGCCAGAGCCCCGCGTCGAACGCGCCGGGACTCACCAAGTCGTTGGCGACCAGCGCGGCAAAGGCAGCGGGCGGGATATAGCCCAGGGCCTCGGTAATACGGGGCGACAGGGTCCGCCCGCGCAAGGCGAACGCCGGCGCGATGCGAAAGAACGCGATAGCAGCCCACGACGACAGCCACAGAACCAAGAACTCGTTAACGGGCATCGCGGGCACCTCTTCCGTCAAATACAGCATCGCACGCCAGCGCAATGGTAATGCCGACCACGACGCTTGCCGGCACGGCAATATTCACGAGGCCCAAGAACTTGCATACGGCGACGGACACCGCGCCCGAAACCGCCGCGACAACGTTGCCGCGCGACAGCCGCTGCGAAAAGAGCAGGCAGATAAAGAGCGAGGTGCAGACAAAGGCTGCAATGGCGGTGGGAACATCGACAACGGCGCCGACGATGGCGCCCGTCGTACACGATACGCCCCATGTTGCGATAAGGATCACGTTGAGCACAAAGGACTCGCGCGGGCCCCAATCCTCCCCTTCAACCAACTTGGCAAGCGAGATGCCATATGCCTCCTCGGTAAGTGTCGCGGCAACAGCCAGCGTCTGACTCTTCGAGGCACCCGTCAGATGCGACGTGATCGATGCCGAGTAAAGCGCAAAGCGCGAGGAGATGGCAGCAACGCTCGCGACGATCGACGCCGCAGGCACACCTGCCAGCCACAGGTTGCAGATCATAAACTGGCCGCTGCCCGTCACAAACGTGCTGCTCAGGGCAAAGACCATCCAGGGTTCCATTCCCGTCTGCCCCATGATCATTCCGCACGGCGCGCCTATTGCAACATAGGTAAGCATCACCGGCCAGACGGTTTTAAAGATCCTAAGGACCATGCCACTCCCATTCTGGTAAGTCGTCTGCAGCGCACCTCGCAACGCAGCAGAAATATCAACCGGTGGCAATAAAGTTCGCCTACAATTGCCACCGGATCGAAAGACACAACTTTTTAGGAAGTCATTATGACAGCTATCGATCGAGACCGGGCGCGCGCAGCCTTCAAAAGCTACACCGATGCCTACGACGCCACCAACCCACGCATCGCGCTCAAAATCGAGCATACGTACCACGTGGCCGAGGCATGCGATGCCGTAGCGCGCGAGCAGGGCTGGTCGTCAGATGATATTGACTTGGCATGGCTTTGCGGCCTGCTGCACGATATAGGCCGCTTTGAGCAGCTGCGACGCTGGGACACCTTTAAGGACGCCGAGAGCATGGGCCATGCAGCGCTGGGCATCGAGGTCCTCTTTGGCGAGAATCCCGCCGATGCACCCGCCGTGACGAGCGTCCGCGACTTTATCGATGACCCGGCAGAAGATGAGCTCATCCGAGCGAGCATTGCCTATCACAGCGATTTCCGTCTACCCGCGCAGCTCGACGAGCGCACGCGGCGCTTCTGCGATATCGTGCGCGATGGCGACAAGATCGACATTATGCGCACCATCGCCGACAGCACCGTCGACACCATCCTCAAGGTGGATGAGGACACGTTTCTCGCCAGCCACTTCTCGACACCGGCGCTTACCGCCTTTGACGAGCATCGCTGCGTCGCGCGTGACGAGCGCAACGAGCCGGCGGACTACCTGGTGGGGCTCATCTGCTTTATGTTTGAGCTCGTCCATCCGGCAAGCCGTGCACTGGCGCGCGAGCAAGGCGATATCTATCGCCTGCTCGACGCGCCCTTTGGCATTACGCGACCCTTTACCGACCCCGCCGCGCAGGCAACCTGGAGCCGCCTTAAGGACGAGCTGCGCCGCTGGCTGGCAAGCGCTTAGCACTCGAGCTGAGCCAGCAGTTCCTCAACGATCTCAACGGCATCGCCGACGACCTTGTACCGGGCGGCACCGAAGATGGGGGCATCCGGGTCCTCATTGATGGCGACAATGCACTCCGCCCCACCGATGCCGGCGAGATGCTGGATAGCGCCCGAGACACCGATGCTCACGAGGAGCTTGGGCGAGACCGATACACCCGTCTGGCCAATTTGGTGGCGATACTCCAGCCAGCCGGCCTCCACCACGGGGCGCGTGCAGCCAAGCTCGGCACCCAGAGCCTCGGCAAGCTTTCGCATCAGCGGTAGGTTTTTCTTGGAGCCGATGCCGCGGCCCACCACGACTAGACGCTCGGCATCGGCAATTGAGGCCTGCTGTCCCCACTCCTCGGCGGGAATCGAGATCTCGACACGGGCCTTAACGTCATCCGCTAGCACTACCTGGGCAATCGTGCCGGAGCGGCTATAGTCAAACTCGGGCGCCTTAAAGATGCCGGGGCGCACCGTTGCCATCTGAGGACGGTGGTTGGGGCAGATAATGGTGGCCATCAGGTTGCCGCCAAACGCCGGGCGCGTCTGCTGCAGCAGACCCGTCTCCGTATCCATCGAAAGCACCGTGCAATCGGCCGTAAGGCCCGTCTGCAAGCGCACGGCCACACTGGGCGCCAGCTCGCGACCAAAGGCGGTCGCGCCGTACAGAATGGCCTCGGGCTTGCGCTCGGCTACCAAATCGCAGATCAAGCGGGCGTAGACCTCCGCGTCGTTCTGACGCAGGCGCTCGTCACGACAGACCAGAACTTCGTCCGCACCGGCGCAAATCAGATGCTCCAGGTCCCCGAGTGAGCCCTAGGGGCTCATGCCGACCAGTGCCACCAGACGGCAGCCGCGGGCATCGGCAAGCTCGCGCCCCTTGCCCATGAGCTCGAAGGCCACGGATGCAACGGCATCGTGCTCGTCAGTCTGCACGAAGATCCAGATGTCTCGATATGCGTCAAGGTCTGCCGCGCCGGCGGCCCCGTCGCGCTCAATCGAGATGGCGTTGACGGGGCAGGCGTCGACGCACCCACCGCACAGGATACAGCCGTCGGTTACGCGGGCACAGCGATTGGGGCGCTCACCCTCCACCACAATGCCGCCCGAGGCGCAGGCGCGAACGCAGCGACCGCAGCCGATACAGGCTTCGCTATCGATAATCAGCCCGCTCATCTATGCCATCCCCTCGATAATCTTGGCAAGTTTTACCGCCTGCTCGGACGCCGTTCCCTCGACGGCCTCGCACGTTTGGTCACGGTCGGGCACAAACGAGCGCACGACTTGCGTCGGTGATCCGGCAAGGCCGCAACGCGAGGGGTCGGCGTTTACGTCGGCAGCGCTGGCCACGCGCACGTCTGCATCCTCGGCCGCGCGAATACCGGCAATACTCGGCATGCGCAGCTGGCCAATCTCCTTGGCAGTCGTCATCGCACACGGCATCTCCAGGTACACCGTCTCCTCGCCGGCATCGCAGCCGTGAACGAGCGCCAGCGAGCCACACGTCGTAAATCCCGCGCTCTGCACACAGCTCACGTCGGTCACGCAGGGGACCCCAAAGGCGCCGGCCAGCTCGGGGCCGATCTGGGCCGTATCGCCGTCCACCGCCATCTTGCCGCAGATGAGCAGGTCAAAGTCCTCATCGAGTGCCTCGATGCCGCATTTGAGGGCATAGGTGGTGGCTAGGGTATCGGCGCCCGCAAAGGCGCGATCGGTCAGCAGCAGCGCGTCGTCGGCACCGCGGGCGATGCAGTCGCGCAGCAGCGATTCGGTCGCGGGGATGCCCATCGACACCACCGTCACACGCACGTCCATGCCAAAGCCGATAAAGTCGTCCTTCAGCGCTAGCGCACATTCGAGGGCACTTGCATCGAAGGGATTAATGACCGCCTGCTTGCCATCACGCACGATAGTATTGGTCTTGGGGTCCATCTTGACCTCGGTGCTTCCGGGCACCGCCTTGACGCACACCACCATATGGAAATCACTCATCTTCACGCGCCCCCTTTCTGGACGAGTTCATCCAAGAGCTTCTCCGTAAACAGGTTGCCGCGACCCAACTGGCCGGCAGGATCGAGCTGGAGTTTGAGGCGCGCCGACTCGACCATGGCCTCGTGGCCGTACATCGTCTCCAAGAAGCCCGCCTTGATCTTGCCGACGCCGTGTTCGGCAGAAACGGCACCGCCCATGGCCGTGACCTCGGAAGCCCACTGGGCAAAGAGCTCTCCACCACGACGGTAGTCTTGCGCATCGCGCGGCAGGATGTTCACATGCAGATGGTTGTTCCCGATGTGTCCCCAGGCAGCAGACTCAAGCCCGCTTTCGGCCAGCGTGCGGCGATAGAGGGCCATGACATCGGCAAGGCGTGCATTGGGCACCGACATATCCGATCCCAGCTTGGTAATGGTGGGGTCGGTGCGGCGACGCTCGTCAATGAGCATGTTGACGCTCTCGGGCACCGCGTGGCGGAAGAACCGCTGGCACTCGCGATCGACTTCGGTGCGGGCGACCCATGTCGCATCGTCGCGGCCGCCCGCAAACTCCAGCACCCATCCAAGGTGGTACAGCTCCTCGGTCGCCTGCGCCTCGTCATCGCAGTCGAGCTCCACGTAGACACAGACCTTTGCCTCGTCGTCGAGCGCCGGCAGCGAGGCAAACGCTGTCGACTGCTCGCGCTGGCGACGCAGGATATCCAGGGCGCCAGCATCGAAATACTCAATAGCGGCGGCATGGGACAGCACGGGACGCACGGAATCGGTAAAGGACACGGCCTTGTCTTCGCTATCGAAAAAGCAACTCACACCCCATACGACCGAAGGTGCCGCCTGCAGGGCGATCTCGAGCTCGGTAATGACGCCGACGTGCCCACGCACCGATAAAAAGATCGATGGCGTCCATATCGTCCGCAACAAAATACCCCGAGGCATTTTTGGTCTTGGGCATGGTGTAGTCAGGAAGATCAAGCTCGAATGTATGACCCTCTGCCGTCACGAGCGACAGGTGGCGGCCCTGGGCAAAAGCCTCGCCGCGCTGAAGCTCAAGCAAATCGCCATCAGCCAGCGCGACGTGGAGTCCCGTGATATGCGGGCGCATGGGGCCGTAAGCGTAGCTGCGGGCGCCGGAGGCGTTGCATGCCGCCATGCCACCCAGACAGGCAGATGCCTCGGTGGGATCGGTGGGAAAGAACTGCTCGGGGGACTCTTGGAACTCCTCGTAGGCCTCAAGCGATGCCTGGTCCCAACCAGCGGTCGGCAGTACCTTCTTGCTCAGCTGCTTACGCAGCTCCGAGAGCACAACGCCCGGCTCCACGCGCAGCAGAAATTGGCCTTGTTCATCGCGGCGAAGGCCCAAGTAGCGATTCATACGGGAAGTATTGAGGATATGCCCACCGTGGGGCACGGCACCGGCGGCAAGGCCGGTTCGGGCGCCCTGAACCGTTACCGGGACACGCTCGGCATGGAGCGTTTCCAAAATGGCACGGACCTCGTCTTCCGTTGTCGGAAACGAGATGCTCGATGCTTCGCCCGATGCACGAGATTCATCGCGGCCATACTCTTCGAACTCATCGGTGAAGGGTTTAATGGTTGCAGACACGCGAACTCCCCCTTTAGCTAACTACAGTGTTTGCAGGGAGATGTTACCGCATCGTTTCGTCGACGTGTTCGAGACCGTCTCCATAATTGGCGATTTTTACGTTTGTGCAATTCGGCGAACGGCAAGGCTTCCTCGGCAGACGATGCTTTTGACACATATCGCCCCGCCGTCGCCGACCGCTCGATTGTCGCTCGAAAAAAG
>CAUCXP010000061.1 GCA_958446785.1 uncultured Collinsella sp.
TCCTCGCGAACGTTCCCGCGGCTGCCGAGGCCGCTGCGGCGGGCGAGCTGTGCCTGGGCACCATCGATGCCTGGGTGGTCTGGACGCTCACGGGCGGCGCGGAGTTTCGCTGCGACTGGTCCAATGCCAGCCGCACGCAGCTCTTTGACCTGCGCCGTGGCTGCTGGAGCGAGCCGGTGTGCGAGGCCTTTGGCGTCGATTCGGCTTGCCTGCCGCAGGTGACCGATTCCGATGGCCTGTTCGGTACAACGGACCTGGGCGGCTTTTTGCCGGCGCCCGTGCCCATTCACGGCGTGCTTGGCGACAGCCATGCCGCCTTGTTTGCCCAGGGCTGCCATAGCCGCGGCATGGCCAAGGCGACCTATGGCACCGGAAGTTCGGTCATGATGAACGTCGGCGACGAGTTCGTCGCCAGCTCGCATGGGCTTTCGAGCTCGCTCGCATGGCGTATGGACGGCGTGACCGAGTACGTGCTCGAGGGCAACGTGAGCTACGCCGGCGCCGTCAAGACGTGGCTGCGCGACGACCTGGAACTCATCAACAATCCCGAGGAAGTCACCGACCTGTGCTACGCCGCCAATCCGGCAAGCCGTGTCTACTTTGTGCCGGCGTTCACTGGCCTGGGCGCGCCGCACTGGGCGAGCGATGCCGAGGGCTGCATCTTTGGCATGACGCGCACCACGGGCCGTGCGGAGTTCGTAAAGGCCGCTGACGAGTCGATCGCCTATCAGATCTTCGACGTGATTGATGCGATGGTCGAGGATTCGGGCGCGGCGTTGGCCGAGCTTCGTGTTGACGGCGGTCCCACGCGCGACGCGTACCTGATGCAGTTTGAGAGCGACTTGGTTGGCTCGCCCATTCGCATCGCGAGCAACGACGAGATGAGCGGTCTGGGCGCGGCCTGGGCCTGCGGCATTGCGCTGGGCATGTACACGCGCGACGTCGTCGACGTCTACGGCGCCCGCGGCATCGTGGAGTCCACCATGTCCGCCGACGAGCGCGCCAAAAAGATCGCCGGCTGGCGCCATGCCGTGAAATCTACAATCGCGTACACCGCCTAGCATGATTATTCTGAGACGGGGATTAAAAACTCATTGATCCCCGTCCCGGGCAGCTCATTTGGGACGGGGCTTTTTTGACTGGTATGATTGGTGCGACCATTCGAACCAGCTAAAAGAGCCCCGTCCCAAATTGACTACCGAGAGGAACTGCCATGGAGCGCATTGCAAGTTTTTCCGTTGACCATCTGCTGCTTGAGCCCGGCGTGTATGTGAGCCGCATCGACCGCGATCCGGCGACCGGCGCCGCCGTCACCACCTTTGACCTGCGCCTGACCACGCCCAACAAGGAGCCAGTCATGAACACGGCCGAGTGCCACACCATTGAGCATCTGGGCGCCACCTTCCTTCGCAACCATGCCGAGTGGTCGAGCCGTATCGTCTACTTTGGGCCCATGGGCTGCCGCACGGGCTTTTACCTCGTCGTTTTTGGTGAGCTGACGAGCGAGGAAATCTTGCCGCTTGTGCGTGAGCTGTTCGAGTTTGTTGCTGGCTTTGAGGGCGATATCCCCGGCGCTGCTCCCGAGGAGTGCGGCAACTACCTGGACCAGAACCTCCCCATGGCCAACTGGCTTGCGCGTCGTTATCTCGACCGCGACCTGGCCGATATCGACGAGAAGCACCTGCACTATCAGCAGGCATAGGGCCGCCCTCTGCCTCCAAACCGTTCACACGGAGATATCGACCGTTTAACTGTTTAGAAGTGTTTATTCGAGGTCATTAGCACTAGCTCGCTTAAACTAGTCCTCAGAGTGATATTCAGGCAAGGCTCCTGAAGCAGCATCTGTCGACATTGATTGTCGGATTCTGCTTCGGGAGCCTTGTTCTGTTTAGGGGGGGACACATGGAAATTGTTAAACGAATTAATACCAGCGCTGTCCTCTGCGTCGATGGAAATGGCAGACAGTTGGTTGCATTCGGCCGTGGTCTGGGGTTTAAGAATGTCGGAGACGAGGTCCCTCTTTCGGAGATTCAACGAACGTTTTATAACGTTAGCTCTCGCTACATCGCTCTCGTTGACGAGGTCCCCGACGAGCTTCTCGAGCTTACCTCGGATGTTATTGATATGTCGACAGGTTTGCTGTCTTATGAGGTGAGCCCTAATTTGCCGTTTATCCTTGCGGACCATATCGCGTATGCGGTTAAGCGCAAAGAGCAAAATATCGTTGTCCGCATGCCTTTATCGTTTGATGTCCGCCAACAATATCCCGTCGAATTTAGAATCGGCGAGTATGCACTTAAGATAATCAGGAAACGTCTTAACGTTAGGCTTCCAGCTCATGAGGCAGTTGGAATTGCCATGGCGTTTATCAATAACATGGCCGATTCGGACTCATGCGAAGTAGTTAAAGAGTTTAGCGCGGATATCTACGATCGTGTTCTGGAGGAGTCAACCGTTGCTGTTGAAAATCGGCTTGGCATTCAAGTTGATCGGGAAGGTTTCGATTACGCAAGGTTCGCAACCCATCTTCAGTACTTATTCAATAGGTTGAACTCTGGCGAAAGCATCGTGAGCGACAACCGCAAGATGTACCTCTCGCTCAAAAAAGAATATCCGGTGGCATCAATGTGCGCCGATGATATTGCTTCTGTTCTCAGCCGACTGACGGGGCGGGAACTTATAGACGAAGAAAGACTCTACCTCATGATGCACATCAATCGAATTGCATCGAAAACAAGGTAATTAGTTGGCAAAGGCGCGCGCTTTGCTGATGGTTACATATAAAACTCAACATGGGAGAAATGGTATTTATGGCAGATACAACCAAGCTCGCTGCCGAGATTCTCGAGATGGTGGGCGGCGCAGACAACGTTACATTTGTAGCTCACTGCATGACTCGTTTAAGGTTCAACCTTAAGGACGAAAGCATCGTAGACGATGCAAAAGTCAAGGCGATTGATGGCGTGATCGACATTCGCCATTCCGCGGGGCAATATCAGGTGATTGTGGGACCTAAGGTCGATAAGGTCTATGAAATCGTTGCCAAGGAAACCGGGATTGATGCCGGAGATTCCGAGGCAAGCGAAGGAGAGACTAAGGGCTTTCTGGGAAAGCTAATGAAGCTCATCAGCGGCATCATGATGCCCGTTCTTCCTGCCTTGATCGCATGCGGAATGATAAACGCCGTCCTTAGTATTCTGACGACGGCGGGTGCTGTTTCCGCCGAGAGCGGAATATACACTCTGCTGTACGGCATGGGAAATGCCTGCATGTATTTTCTGCCCGTTCTTGTCGGATCATCTGCTGCTCAGTTCTTTGGAACCGATCGATATATCGGTGCGGTACTCGGTGCAATCCTGATTTATCCGACTTTCGTTGCTGCGGCCGGAGCGGGCGATGCGCTGGATTTGCTCGGCATGAAGTTCACAATGGTGAGCTATTCCTCCACGGTGTTTCCTGCTATCGTGGCGGCTTGGTTCGCATCCGTTCTTAATAAGTGGCTGCGGGCGGTTCTTCCCGATGTTGTGGCATTTGCGCTCGTCCCGTTCCTGACGGTTGCTGTTGCCGCCCCCGTCTCGCTCCTTGTGATCGGCCCCGTTATTCAGCAGGCGAGCTCTTTGCTTGCGACTGCAGTGCTGGCGGTCTATCAGTTCAGCCCCGTCCTTTGCGGCGTTATTCTCGGGCCGATATTCGGTCTCGTTATGATCCCCCTTGGACTCCATTGGGCCCTGATCGTGCTTTCCATCAACAATATTATGACCGTCGGCTCCGATCCTATCCTTGGACTTCTCTGCTGCAGCATGGGTGTTGTCGGCGCTTGTTTGGCGTTTGCCCTCCGCTCGAAGGACCCGAGTGAAAAGAGTCTTGGGTTCAGCTGTGCCATTACGGGCTTTTTCGGGATTACGGAACCGGCGCTGTACGGCATCATCTTGGAGCACAAGAAGATCATTATCGCTTCCATGGTCGCCGGAGCAATCAGTGCTGTTATCCCGGCGATTTTCAACACCTGTACGTTCGTTATGACGTCGAGCGGCATTTTTAGCTTCCCCGGTTATATGGATCCTTCTGGTGATATGAGCAGCCTCATCGGCGCAATTCTTTGCAATGTCGTCGGTTTAATTCTTAACTTCGTTCTCGTTTACATCCTGTATCGCCCTGATGAAGAGGCAGTAGTGGAGTAGACAATTATTTGGGATGTAAGCTGCCGAAAACCCCGCGGCAGATTGCATGTGGTGGGCTTGCCGTTGATTCACGCGAGCCCACCCTCATTTTTGGAGTGACTAGCTATGACAATTACAGCCGATATGACGTTTGGCGAAATCGCGCTCCTTCCTGAGTTCGCTGGCTTTGGCGAGCACCTTATGCTTTGCCGGCCTTCAACTTGGGAGCGCATGTGGAATAAACCCATCGTGTCTCATATGAATTCTGATGCTAATCCATATGAAACTACTCGCGTTTTGCGTGGATTGAATCGGATTGTCGAGCTCGTGGATGACGGGAGGCAAGTTGCCTACGATATATGGGATGAAGCCGACTGCATCCGTGATCCGACTCGACGCAACACGAAACTGTTCTTCTTTCCCGGGAGACCCGGGGCTCCCTTTATCATTGCGGTTTCGGGCGGAGGTTATCAGAGCGTTTGTCATCAAATGGAAGGCTTTCCCGTTGCCCCCGAGCTCAACGATGCGGGCTATAACGTGTTCGTGCTGTCATACAGGGTGAGGGTCGAGCCTTTGATGCCGCGTCCAATCGACGATTTAAATCGAGCTGTCCGTTTTGTCTTCGAGAATTCAGCGAAATTTAATGTCGCAAAAAGTTATGCAGTTATCGGCTTTTCTGCTGGTGCGCATTTAACTGCCGAGTGGGGGACGGACAACAAGGGATTTGCGTCCTACGGATGCGAGGCACCCAAAGCCTTGGTCCTGTGTTATGCACCGATTGATCTTCGTGGCTTTGAGAACGCATCAGACAATAGATTTCTTGATTCGGTGTGCGGCGGGGCTGGTTGCGACTCGCTCGATGATTTCTGTATTAATCAGCATGTGTGGGAGCAGTATCCTCCGACATATCTTTGGCAATGCGCTGACGATGATATTGTATCGCCCGACAATTATGAAAAGATGGTCGATGCTCTGGATGCAGCTGGAGTACACCATGAGGGAGTCATGTATTCAGAAGGGGGGCACGCATTGATGAAGCCCCATGCGCCGGAGACCGACTACTGGTGTATGAGCGTTATTGAGTTTCTTAAAGATTATCTCGACTAGGAAGCTGCATGTCGCTTTTTGAGCGGGTGATTTCGTCATGCAATGTTTTCGGTATTGATCGTGGTCGTGGATGAATGATGTTCTAGAATGTTCATACTGTCACATAAACGAACAGGAGCGAACATGCATATCTACTCTGTATCAGATCCCGAGTTCAAATCCTATGGTCGCGTGTGGGACGACGTGCCGTCCAACCTGACCGCCCCGCTTGTCGAGGCGCTTGCGGCTACTCCCATTCCCGAGGGCAGCAAGTACGTAGCAAGTGCGCCGGAGCTCGAAGGCGTCAAGGATGCCGACAAACTGGGCTTTCTCATGTTTGGCGGCCGCCCCTTCCAGCTCGGCTGGTGCAACGGCCACAACACACGCCTCAACTGCCTGGAGTATCACCGCGCCAGCGAGTTTAACCTGGGCGCCCGCGACTTTATCCTGCTCGTGGCGCATCGCTGGGAGATCGAGGACGGCAAGCTCGACACCGCGTGCGTCAAGGCGTTCCGCGTGCCGGCGGGTACGGTCGTCGAAGTCTTCAACACCACGCTCCACTACACGCCATGCATGGTCGACGACGGCGGCTTCCAGGTAATGGTTGCGTTGCCCGCCGGCACCAATGGTCCGCGCCCCGAGGCCGCAGCCGACGTGCCCGCGGTCGGCGACAGCTACTGCTACTGGAAGGCTGACAAGTGGGTCCTCTGCCACGCCGACAGCCCCAAGGCAGCCGAAGGCGGCTACGTGGGCCTCTTCGGCAAGAACCTCGACATCGCCTGTGACTAGCATCTTCCGTCTCGATTTGTAACATCTAGCGGGCTAAATCGTCTCTACCTGTTACAGATTTAGACAAACTGCGGGGGGCTGCCCGAAAATCTCGATCTGTAACACCAAGCCCGGTTTTGGCTGCCTACCTGTTACAGATCGAGACAAACCGTCCCCAACCACCACAAAGGTGCCTGTCCCCTTTGTGGTGGTGTGGGGCGGCGGTATCAGAAAGTGTCAGACGGGGGCGGCTGCGGGGCGCCTGTGCGCGAAAAGAAGTGTCGACCTGCGCCGTTGCCGTTGAGTAGCGCGCTGCTTACGGGGATACTGAAGCCACGACAAACAGCGTGTGAAAGGATTGATGCATGGCTTTCCGTAAAGACTTCCTGTGGGGCGGCGCAACGGCTGCCAACCAGTGCGAGGGTGCCTACGACGTGGACGGCCGCGGCCTGGCCAACGTGGACGTGGCGCCGCACGGCCCCGAGCGCTATGCGGTGGTCTCCGGCCAGCGCAAGATGCTCGACTTCGAGGACGGCTATTACTACCCCGCGCAGACCGGCATCGATTTCTATCACCATTACAAGGAGGACATCGCCCTCTTTGCCGAGATGGGCTTTAAGACCTTCCGCATGAGCCTGGCCTGGACCCGCATCTTCCCCAACGGCGACGAGACTGAGCCCAACGAGGCCGGCCTGGCCTTCTACGAGGACGTGTTCCGCGAGTGTCAGGCGCACGGCATTGAGCCGCTCGTGACCATCACGCACTTCGACTGCCCGATTCACCTCATCAAGGAGTACGGCGGCTGGCGCAACCGCAAGCTCATCGACTTCTACAAGAACCTCGCGACCACGATCTTCACCCGCTACAAGGGCCTGGTAAAGTACTGGCTTACCTTCAACGAGATCAATATGATCTTGCACCTGCCGTTTATGGGTGCCGGCCTGGTCTTTGAGGAGGGCGAGAACAAGGAAGCCGTCGAGTACCCGGCCGCCCACAACGAGCTCGTCGCCAGCGCTTGGGCAACCAAGATCGCCCACGAGATCGACCCCGAGGTCAAGATCGGCTGCATGCTCGCCGCGGGCAGCTGCTATCCCTACAGCTGCCGTCCGGGCGATGTGCGCCAGGCGCAGCTCGACAACCAGGACAACTACTTCTTTGTCGACGTCCAGAGCCGCGGCTACTACCCGGCTTATGCCGTCAAGAAGCTCGAGCGTCTGGGCATCGACGTCGGCATGACTGACGAGGACCGCGAGATCCTGGCCGAAAACACCGTCGACTTCATCAGCTTTAGCTATTACAGCACCCGTTGTTCCGCCGGTGCCGATAACCCTGATGTCGAGCGCACCCAGGGCAACGCCTTCGCCGGCGCCAAGAACCCCTACCTGCAGGAGAGCCAGTGGGGCTGGGCCATCGATCCGCTGGGCTTCCGCATCACCCTCAACGACCTGTACGACCGCTATCAGAAGCCGCTGTTTGTGGTCGAGAACGGTCTGGGCGCCAAGGATGTTGTCGAGGAGGATGGCTCCATCAACGACGACTACCGTATCGACTACCTGCGCCAGCACATCGCCGCGATGCGCGATGCAGTGACCGAGGATGGCATTGACCTGCTGGGCTACACCACCTGGGGCCCGATCGACCTGGTGAGCGCCGGCACGGGCGAGATGTCCAAGCGCTACGGCTTTATCTACGTCGACCGCGACGACGCGGGCAACGGCACCCTCAAGCGTTCCAAGAAGAAGAGCTTTGACTGGTACAAGCA
>CAUCXP010000062.1 GCA_958446785.1 uncultured Collinsella sp.
GTCCATTCCATGGACCTTGCCACATTCGCGTGAATCTGGCGCTGCCGCTTTCGCGTGTAAGGGAGGCGTGCGACCGCTTGGACCGCTACGTTTTTAATGCACGGTAAGTGAGTGCTGCATGCGGGGCTGTCTGCCAGATTGGCTGGAAGGCCCCGTATGGTAAAGCATCTGTAACCATTGAGCGCAAGCGCGGTTTTGTCTGCTAATATCTTTGCTCTTGAGTCTGTAAACAGGATCGTCTGGAGCTCGATGAAAAGACCTCGTCGCTCGGCCGCCATATCGTTGTTTGTTGCGCTTGCAGTGGTGGGCGCCTTTGTCGTGGCGATAGCTGGCTGTTCCGGGTTGAATGATGGGGCCGCGGCGTCTGCATCAGAAGGCGCAGCCGCCTCGCAGGTCAAAGACGACAACCTTAAGACGCTCAACGTTGGCAGCGACCTCTATCCACCGTTTGTGTATAGCAACGAGTACGGCGATATTGTTGGCCTGGATGTCGATATTTTGACCGAGGCTTTGGGCCGCATTGGCTACAAGCCAAAGTACCAGCTGATCGACTGGGAAAAGAAGAAAGAGCTGCTGGCGAGCGGCGAGCTCGATTGCGTCATGGGCAGCTTTAGTATGACGGGCCGCGAAGGCGAGTATCGCTGGGCGGGGCCGTACCTTGCGAGCCGACAGGTGGTTGCTGTCGATCCCGAAAGCGATATCTACACGCTTGCCGATCTTGAGGGTAGGGTCGTGGCGGTCCAGTCCACCACCAAGCCCGAATCGATTCTGCTCAATCACACCAATGAAAACGTTCCGCAGATTAAGGAGCTCTACAGCTTTTCGGACCGCTCGTACCTGAACCCGGCGCTTGTCGAGGGCCTAGTCGACGCCATCGCCGCGCATGAGTCCTCGCTGCTCACCTACGAAAAAGACTATGGCGTGACGTATCGCATTTTGTCTGAGCCGCTGCTAGAGGTTGGTTTGGGCACCGCTTTCGATATCAACGACACACGCGGCATCGACGTTAAGCTCACCCTTGCCGATGGCACCATGGAGCGCCTGGTGTCAAAGTATTTTGATGACCCTTCGCCCTTTTTGAATGTGGAGGGCCTGTCATGATTGATGCGTCCGACCACACCGCTCAGGAGCGGGGCGATCGTTCGGCACGGGAATGGCTCATCGTCGTCCTGTTGGGGATAGCGCTCTCGATTGTTGCCGGCGTGACGAGCTACGCCTACACGACAGCTCAGGCCGAGCAGCGCTTTTCCGACGTTGTCGATTACGTGGCGACACAGAGCCTTTCCTACGATGCGTTCAACAGCGCCTATGCGACCAAAAAACCTGATTCGCGTTATGGAGATCGCCGGAGAGGCGGCGCGCGATATGGAGCGCGACGGCTCGGTGGATAACGCTACGTTGGAGCAATATGCTGACCAGTTTAATGTGACAGCGCTGATCGTAACGGATGCATCGGGCAACTTGGTGTCCGAGTCCTCGAAGGATGACGTGGGCTACGAGTCGCTCGCTGCGAATCTCAAAGAGGCGCCTGTGCTGGAGGTGGCAGCCCATCCGCTTAAGTCCTATACCGCTCGCATTACGCTTGCGGACGATTCGGTCGCAGACATTGGCTGCGTGGCCCGGCCGGACGGTGAGGGCATCGTTGTCGCGGTGAGGCACCAGAGCGCCAAGGCGGTCGCGAGCAATACGCTCAAGTTGCAGAGCTTGCTCGATGGTTATGAGACCATCGATAGCGGCAATATCGTGATCGAAAACGACGGTAAGGTCGTTGCGACCAACGCTGTTGAGCCCGCCGTGTCGGGCGTGTTCGATTTGCCCGCGACGGATGCCATCGTTGTCAACGGCATTAAGGAGCGTTGCCTGGCTGGTAAGGTCAGATTGGTCAACGCCAACGGTGAGTGGTATCTGGGCACATTTGGTAAAGCGCGCGATTTTTACGTGTGCACCTATGCTCCCGCGCAGCGTTACTTTGAGGTTGTTGCCGCTGTTGTTGCCAGTGTGTTGGCACTCTACGGCGGTGTTATAGCCACTGTTGTGTTGGTGCGCCGCCGCGCCGAGAGCCAACGCTTTGCCGACCTGTTGCTGCAGGAGCGCGACTATGGCGACAAGCTGGCAAAAGCGGCGCGCGAAGCTTCGTCTGCCAACTCTGCAAAGACGGAGTTCCTGCGTCGCATGAGTCACGACCTGCGCACGCCCATCAACGGCATTCGCGGTATGGTCGAGGTGGGCAATGCCAACGCGGACGACTTGCAAAAGCAGACTGAGTGCCGCTCAAAGATCTGGACGGCGTCGGGACTGCTGCTCGACCTTGCGAACGAGGCACTCGATATGAGCCGCTTGGAGAGCGGGCAGGTCGACCTGAATCTCGTGCCTACAGATATGGTGGCCCTCAACCGTGAGGTGTGCGATATTCTGGAGCGCCAGGCCGAGGAGCGCCTGGTGACAATTATCTGCGACCAACGGACTCTTGATCATCCCTATGCCCGGGTGAGCGTGACGCACCTCAAGCGTCTGTTGCTCAATATTGCCGGTAATGCCGTCAAGTACAACCGCCAGGGCGGCTATGTTCGCCTGACATGCCGCGAGGTGGAGCCGGTGGACGGTGTCCCCGTCTATGAATACACGATCGCCGATAACGGCATTGGCGTGAGCGAGGAGTTTCAACAGCACCTCTACGAGCCGTTCAGCCGCGAGGAACAACAGGTGGAAGGCGCTTCATCGGGAACTGGCCTGGGCGCGTCTATTGCCAAGCAGTTGGTCGAGCTTATGGGCGGAACCATGAGCTTTACGAGCGCCTTGGGGCAGGGGACGATGTTTACCATTTGCCTGCCGTTTGAGAAGTGCAAGAGTTCCGAGATTCCCCAGGCAGTTCGCGTGGATGCAGGCGACAGCGACGTGCTCCAGGGCCTGCGCGTTTTGCTCGTAGAGGATAACGACCTGAATGCCGAGATCGCACAGTTTACGCTCGACCGCGCCGGTGCCGTCGTGACACATGTCAAAGATGGCGAGTCTGCCGTCGAGACGTTTGCCGCGAGTGCGCTGCACGAGTACGACGTGGTATTGATGGACATCATGATGCCCGGCATCGATGGCCTTGAGGCCACGCGTCAGATTCGAGCGCTCGATCGCGAGGACGCTGCGACCACGCCGATTATCGCCGTGAGCGCCAATGCCTTTGCCGACGACCGTAGGCTTTCGCGCGAGGCGGGCATGAACGCGCATCTGAGCAAACCCGTGAGTTCTCAGGATCTCGTTGAGGCGCTTGCGCACATAACTGCCGACGCTTCATAAACAAATAGCTCGGTTCCAATACTGGTTGGAACCGAGCCATTTTGCTATTTGCAGGACCTGTTTTTGGGCTTACTTTTCTTGAATCTGCTTGCCGCAAAGGTGCTCAATCGAAATCTCGTAGAGTTGGACGCCCTTGATGTCTTTGGCGATTTCTTCCTCGACTTCTTCGGCGGAAGGGTAGTACTTAAGCGCGAGCTGGCGGACTTTGTCCTCGATAAACGCAGGCGTCTCGTTTACCAGACGGCAACGGCCAAAGACCACGGCGCTCATAACGTAGGGAGCCCAGTCATCGTCCTTGTACCACTCGTTGCCGTAAACGGTAAAGCAGACTTTATCATCACGCCTGAGTGAATCGACCTTGTGGCCAGCCTTGGCACCATGGAAATAAATCTTGTCGTGCTCGGCGTCAAAGAAGTAGTTGACGGGAATGGCATACGGGTAGCCACCATCGCCGTTGACGGCAAAGACACCGCGCTTGCAGATAGCGAGCAACTCGCGCGCTTCCTCGTCAGTGATGGCGCGTTTCTTTCGACGTAAGGGCCTAAACATCGTTGGCTTCCTTTCTAACTGTGCATGGTGGGTGGGCACAAACTATAGCGAAACAGTTCCGTTTTTCTTGATGCGGGTGAGGATGTTTTTGAGCTTGTTAAAGTCGAGCGGTTTGGGCAGATGGGCGTTCATGCCGGCATCGTGTGCCGCCTTGGCGTCCTCGGCAAAGGCATTGGCGGTGAGCGCGATGATGGGGATGTCGGCTGCATCGGCCTTCTCGCTCAGACGAATCGCGCGAGTTGCCTCGTAGCCATCCATACTCGGCATCATGATGTCCATCAGGATCGCATCGAAGCTGCCGGCGGGACGACTAGTGTATAGTTCGACCGCTTCTTTGCCGTCGGCGGCGCGAGTTACGACGATGCCTTCGCTTTCGAGCAGGGCCTGGGCAATTTCGGCATTGAGCTCGTTGTCTTCGGCCAAAAGAACGTTCATGCCGGCAAGCGAGCAGCTGATCGCCTGCTCGTCCGCACCTTCTCTTGCCTGAGGGTTCTTGTCGATATCGAGCGGAATCTGGACGTTGAACGTACTTCCCACGCCGACCTCGCTCGAAATCTCAATCGTGCCGCCCATCATGTCTATGAGCGATTTGACGATCGGCATGCCCATGCCAGTTCCCTGAAATTTACTGCGGGCATCGTTGCCCTCTTGGGCAAACGGTTCGTAGATGTGCTTAAGAAACTCGGGCGACATGCCGATGCCGGTGTCCGAGACGTTAAAGCAAAAGAGTACTCGGCTATCATCGATCGGTTTAATCTGCGATGTAAAAGTGACAGTTCCGCCATCTTTGTTGTACTTGATGCTGTTGTCGAGCAGGTTGATGATAATCTGACGTACATGAGTGGGGCTTCCCATTACATGTGGATTGCAGAGGGGATGTGCTCTTTGATCCTGCATCGTAATATTGCGATCGGAAGCGCGGAGCTTGCACAGCACAATTGCATCGTTGCAGAGATCTTCGAGGTTAAATGAGACATGCTCAAGCGTTAGCTTTCCATTTTCAATCCTGCCCATTTCTAGAATGTCGTTGATGAGTGAGAGCAGATGGTTGGCGGCGATTCGCGCCTTAGCTCGGTTTTTACGGGCGGCATCGACATCGTCTTCGTGCAATTCTTCAATTTCGATGAGCCCCAGAATGCCGTTGAGCGGCGTGCGGATGTCATGGCTCATGCGGGCGAGAAAGGCCGTTTTGGCCGCATTGGCGGCGAGTGCCTTGTTTTGCTCTACTCTGGCTCGCTGCAGGGCCCAGGTTAGAACCGCTACCCCAGTCAACAGTACACCGACGATGATGACGACAATCGAGCTACGATGACGATATATAAACCTGAACGCGTCTGATTCCTGTGCGCTATACGACGTAGAGGAATAATTGCTCGCAGAAAGCGATTCTCCGGCGTTGATGATGCCCTTGTTGACGATACTCAATAATTCGGGATTTCCGCGTCGCATAAGGCAAGAAAGTTCGGCCGTGCGTGAGAGTTCCTGTATCTCGTAGTCTCTGATATCGTAGCTATCTCGGATGGTTTCCAGCCGTGCGTTGGGAACAACGATGCAGTTTGATCTTCCGTCCTTAAGGGCAGAAAGCATGTCGTCTGCAGACGGATACTCGGTTACATTTGCATTTGGAAACATAGTTTTTAATTCGCTGCGGTTGACGATGGAAAACCCTGTGCAACAGATATTGCGGAGATCCTTGTTGAGATCGCTGGTGGCGTGGATGGCGGTAAGAGAGATCGTTCCCATCGAAATCGATTGAACGGTCCCCATTTGCTCGGCAAGCCAGTAGTCGCGAAATGCCGGTAGGGCGATGTCGATATTTCCCTTTGAGAGCGCTTCCGTCATTTGCTGGTTGCTTGAAAAAGCGAGCGTGTGTACGGTAATGCCAAATTTGTCGTGGAGCGTCGTAACGAGTGAGACGAGTGACCCTTCCATTTCTCCGTTTGCATCTTGGTTGCAGAAGGGGAGATTGTTGTTGAGATAACCAAGTGTAAGCGTGTTGTTATTGGCCTTGAGCCACGACCGTTCGGAGTTGGTAAGTGATGCGGATCCGCTATTTTGCGCCGAGTAGTTGGATTTGACTTCGTCGTTGTAGCGCGGGTTGGTGCGGTTGATTGCCGCCATGGCCGAGTTGATGTCGTTCATCAGATCGGGGCGGCTTTTGGGAACGGCAAAATAGTAGTCGCTCGAGCCTACGTTGAACATGGGCGACGCATCGGGCGACGAAATGGTGTCGTTCATGATGACGGCGTCGACCTCGCCGTCTGAAAGTGCCGCAAAGAGGGCGCCGCCGGTGTCGATTTCTTTATAAGTACAGGTGACGCCTTCGTCGGCGAGCCACTGCTGGCCGACGAAGGTTTGCATAACGCCAGAGTTGCAGCCGATGGTGAGGCCTTGGAGTGCCTGGGGGTCACCCTTGGCCAGATCGTCGCGATCGGGCTTGGCGTAGATGTAGTAGCGCTCGGTGCCCTCGGGGTTTGAGGAAAAGAGTAACTTTTGCTCGCGTTCTACTGAATGCGAGATGTTGGGCATGAGGTCGATTTCGCCCTTCTCGAGCATGTCCATGAGCTCGGTGAAGGTGCCGGACACGTATTCGTACTGCCAGCCAGGGGTGTAGTACGAGAGGGTCTGGAGGTACTCGTAACCCCATCCCGAGAGGCGCTCGCCCGGTGTGCCTTCCTGGAACCCCTCGTTGTTGACAAGCCAGCCGACGCGGACCGTCTTGACCTGCTGGTCGGAGTCGGCGGCAAAGGCCGGGGTGGGCATGACGGCGCTCAGTAGTGTGAGCGCAGCAAGCGCGACGGCTAGGGTGCGATATAGAGCTAAGCGAAGGACGGCGGAAGGTTTCACAGACAATCCTATCGAGTCGAGATAATACCGCATAAGGATACCAGCTCAGCCACCCTAACACCCGGCAGATGGGTAGTCATTGGGGACGTTCTTAAACGACTAGTCACTGGGGACACTCTGTGCCGGAGGTGGCACTTAGGGGCGTTCCCAATCTGTTCGACACAAAAGAAACGTCCCCAAGTGCCGGATGTGCGACAATACCGAGCAACGTGATGGGGCGTCTGGGAAAAGGGGTCGCGATGAACAAGTTGAGGACGCTTGCCGACGTGTTGCGCCAGGCTGGCTTTGCGCGCATCACCGGCCTGTTCCTTATCTTCTACCTGCTGTGCTCGACGGCCGTCTGGCTGTCCGACCCTGCGACCCTTACGTTTGGCGATGGCCTCTGGTTTAGCTTTGAGACGGTCTCGACGATCGGCTTTGGCGATATCCCTGCCGAAACGCCGGTCGCCCGCGCTATCACCGTCGTCCTGAGCGTCATCAGCATCTTCTACATCGCCATGCTCACGGGCGTGGCGGTGAATTACTGCAACACGCTCATCAAGATGCGTCAAAAGGACACCATGGCGCGCTTTATGGACGATCTTGAGCACCTGGAAGAGCTCGACCGCGATGAGCTCGCCGACCTGTCGCGCCGCGTGCGCGAATATCGCCGACGCCAACGCTAGGGCGGGCGCCGCGCGTCACGATGAGGGGGACAAAAATATGAATATTACGGTATACCTGGGCGCCAGCGTCGGTAACGACCCGGCGTTTCTGCCTGCGGTGCGGCAGCTCGGCACATGGATTGGCTCCAACGGCCACGCGCTGGTATACGGCGGGTCCAAGTCGGGACTGATGGGCGCGCTCGCCGATAGCGTGCTCGATGCCGGCGGGCGCGTGACCGGTGTTGAGCCGAGCTTTTTTATCGAGGCCGAGTTTCAGCACGATGGTATCGATGACCTGATCGTGACGAGCGACATGGCCGAGCGTAAGGCCAAGATGATCGAGCTCGGCGATGCGTTCGTCGCCTTTCCGGGCGGTACGGGCACGCTCGAGGAGATTGCCGAGGTCATGTCGGCCGTGT
>CAUCXP010000063.1 GCA_958446785.1 uncultured Collinsella sp.
AACCCGCGACCCCAACCTTGGCAAGGTTGTGCTCTACCAACTGAGCCATGTCCGCATATGTAAAACAAAACGGGCGCCGGAGCGCCCGGATGTTGCCTGGAGGCGAAGCCCGGATTCGAACCGGGGGTAAAGGCTTTGCAGGCCTCTGCCTTACCACTTGGCCACTTCGCCGAAAAGAACCGCCTAAACGGTCCGGAAATGCAATGGAGCGGACAACGGGGCTCGAACCCGCGACCCCAACCTTGGCAAGGTTGTGCTCTACCAACTGAGCCATGTCCGCTTGCGGGTTATTAATTTACGCGAGTTGTCCAAAAGACGCAAGTACTTTTTTCAAAAAACTTGTCTGCCGCATGTTCTTAGTAGCTAAACGAGCTAAAGCGATTGGCTAGGCACACGATTCCAGCGCTCCGCTAAACAGCTTCACCATCTGCACGCGCGTGCCGGCGCCGTCCGTACGACGAGCAACCTCCACGTTATCGACGAGCATACGCATAAGTTTGATACCACGGCCGCGTTCCTCAGATGCGACCGGTTCGCTCGTTTCATCGATAGAATAGCCGGCACCTCGATCAAGCACCTCAACCACAACGCGATCGCCATAGGCCTGAACCGTCAGGACGCACCCGATACCGCCCGCATGGTCATAGGCATTGCCCAGCGCCTCCCCCGACGCCAATGCGACATCGTAGCGCTCGTCGCGGCGTAACGGAAGCGATTCAAGGAGTTCGGCGATGCGATGCCGGTAGTACGGAAGATTCTCGATACCCTGACGGACCTCGACGCTCTTGCTCCAGCGCGGCAACTCCCCCACCGGAATGGCGGGAATAGACTCCCGTGCCGGCCCCGCGACATGAAGGATATCGACAAGACGAGCAATCTCCAAAAAGCGAACAACTTCACCTGATGCATTGACGAGCGAAAGCAGGCCTTCTCGCCTCATGAGCTCACGAGCGCGCGTAAGCAGGAATGCCAAGCCCGTCGAATCGATAAAGCTAACAGCCTGACAGTTGATGACGACGCGACGCACGCCGCGGCCAATCAAAGCATCCAACCGCCGGCGCAGCGTAGGCACCGTGGCGATGTCGATATCGCCTGGTGGCGTCAAAACCGCTATGTCATTCCACTCATTCATACGACCATGGTTCCCCAAAAAGCCCGCTCGATGCATTCGTTTCCCCAACCGTGCGGATTCAGCCCGCCCAGCGTCGTCTATGAACGACCCCGTAAAAACTCAAGGGACACCAATGCAATGTCATCGTCCAGCGCCGATTCGGTAAATCGGTCAAGCTCGCCCAAGACCTTGCCGCAAATGCCCGATACGCCCTCACCCGAGACAGAGAGCAGAAGATCGCGAAGGCGCTGTTCGCCAAAGAAAGCACCCGAGCGATCACGTGCTTCGATCGTTCCGTCGGTATACATAAATAGCATGTCACCAGGAGCGAACGTAAAGGCACCCGTCTCGTAGACCATGCTCTCAAAGGCACCGATTACGCCCGATTGGCATCCAAGCAGCTCAACCTCTCCCCCACGGGCCTCGCCGCCACCCAGCGGCATCGACTCTGGCCTGATGACCATGGTCGGAGGATGGCCCGCCGAACAATACGTTGCGCGTCCGGCTTTAAGGTAAATCTTGGCGATAAAGGCCGTCACGAACGTCTCGACCCTCGAAAAGCCCATGAGCATGCTGTTAAGGGAGCGTGCCATGCGGGCCGGTCCAGCGCCCTCCCAAGCATATGCCGTCAGGGCCGTCTTGACGAGCGCGGACATCGATGCAGCCTCAATGCCTTTGCCAGACACATCACCCAGAATCATGACGGCGCAGTCGTCGGGAAGACGGATGAGCGTATAGAAATCGCCGCCGACCAACGCCGAGTTCGTGGCCGACAGGTACACCGAATCGGTTGCGATACCCGGAACATCCCCCAGGGAATTTCTCATGCCGATCTGGAGGGTCTGAGCGATATGGCGCTCCTCGCGCTTTTGAGATTCGCCTTCGTAGATCAGTTCAAAGTCATGCGCCAAGTGCACCAAGTAGTCATATTCAAGGTCATCAATCGGCTCTTGGCTACCATCACGAAGCAGCAGCGCGCGCGTTGTCGGGCTCTTCGCAACAGAAGCAGGAACAATCGCGTCGTTACTGTGCTTGCCATCACCCTCAGAGCGCGGGCGCCCCGCCTCGATGCCGGAGTCGACGTAGAGACCTTGACAAGGCAGACCATGCGCCCTAAGCCAGCCTCCCATAGGCATCGATTCGTCAACGCGAGTTATACGGACGTGTTTAAGGTCCTCGGCACTCGTGCCGCCCAAAACAGACGCCTCAAAGCCATCAGGGCCAGCCCCCAGACGTGCCGCTGGCGCCGTCGTGGAAAAGAAAAGCTTCTCGGGATCGTCCGGCAAAGCAACGCGACTGCCGCCTTCAAAATCTATGACGTAGGAATCCAGACTGGCGTCATACTCAACAGGGCAAAAATGGCAGTTGAGCATATTGCAGATCTCGGACGATACCGCCTGGGTAGCCGCGGCGGAATCGTCTAGAAAGGTAAACAACTCATCACGTAAGACATTGAGCGAGCGGCCAAGCTCGGCCGTACGACGAGAGCGAAGGCTCGATGCCATGCCGACCAGCTGGATAGACAGGTAATCGCAAATGACCTCGAGTACATTAACGTCATAGGCGAGCGGTGCCTGGGGGCGTTTCCAACCAACTTCCAGCACGCCAAGGATCTGCGTACCGTAAAAAACGGGAAGACAGATCTCGCTGCGGTACGGAGGCATATCCTGCACGCGCAACAGGTGCTTAGAACGATTGTCCAGGTCCATGAACATACCGGAGGCGGCCCTATCGCCCTCAAGGTCCTGTTGAATCGACAAGCGACAGGCACGCGACTCGCGAAGAACATACGTCGGAATGCCAGCGCCATACGGCAAAAACTCGGGCAGGTAGCTGTCGTGCAGCTCCTTGGAGACACCGCGAAGCTTAAAACCGCCGCTCTCCGAAAAATAGATAGCGGCACCCGAAGCATCGAGCGTTCCTACAAGTTGGTTCAAAACGGTATCAAGCAGGCTGGGTAGCTCATCGGAGCCCACGGTGCTCATAATGACCGAGAGCGTGCCAGAGAGACGCTTGTTCGCCACTCTAAGCTCCGATAACGCACGCTTAAGTTGACGGTCGTGAGAATACTGTTCCTCGATACTGTGAAGCGCCACCAGGACACGTGGTGCACGACGCCCAAAGATGCGTGGAGGCGTTACGGAGCCCGCACGAACCAAGACGGGAATAAAAGAGCCGTCACTCAGCTTGAGCATCAGTTCGTTCTCGGAGCCATCGGTTTCAAATGGCAGACGATGTTCCGTCGCACGTTCAAAAGCGGACGAGTACAGGACGTCTTTAACATCTCCACCGATGACGTCGGCGCGTTCCTCGCACATCAAACCAAGTAAGCGATTATTCACATGCAGAATGGTTCCGTCGAGCTCGCAAATGATGACAGCATCGCTCGTGATCTCGACTAGCTGGGCAACGTCTGCCCACTCGTTGCGTTCAAGCGTTTCCATCGTGGACCCCACCGTCTATCGGTAACAAAAAAGCCTCCGAAGAGGCTTCTCAAATGCGATGGTGTCGGAGGCGGGACTTGAACCCGCATGACCAAAAAGCGGTCACTAGCACCTCAAGCTAGCGCGTCTGCCAATTCCGCCACTCCGACATGCTATGTTGTTGACTCACGGTTCGTTTTGTTGGGCCCGCGCGTTCAACGAGGAAGATAATAACCTATGATTCGAGAACTGTGCAAGCACTTTTTTCAAAAAAGTTTACGAATTTGTAATTGCGCAGGTAGATCCGCATGTCCGGCCCCGAATCGGTGCGCCGTTCTCAAACATGTTCTGGGGGCTGATGCAAATTTGGTGGCTCGGCTTTGCCGAGCCCTTATATGGGGAGGCCGGAGCTGAAGCTCCGGCCTCACTAAATTTCTTATTAGATAAAGTGAGCGATCAAGGAATCGCACCCCTCTGCAGTGGTAACACAGGGCCCGTGCTGGACTTAGTTTTCAGAACATTCCGCAGACCAGGAAACCCCCTTATCCGCAGCTCCGAAGGAGCAGGATAAGGGGGTTTCCATGGTCGAGGACGTTCTGAAAACTAAGTCCAGCACGGGCCCGAACGATAACAACCGGCTACAGGTCGATGTGCGATTCCTTGATCGGGAACGGCTCCGCGAAGTGACACGCGCAGCAGTGGCCCGGGGCAACTTCCTTAAACTCAGGAAGCTTCTCGGAGCAGATGTCCTGCGCGATCGGGCAGCGGGTGTGGAAACGACAACCGGTCGGCGGATCCAACGGTGACGGCGGATCGCCGGCAAGGATGATGCGCTTACGAGTCTTCTGGATATCAGGATCGGGCACCGGCACAGCAGACAGCAGCGACTGCGTGTACGGATGGTGAGGCTCGCTATAGAGCGTCTTCCAGTCCGAAACCTCGACCATCTTGCCCAGATACATAACGGCAACGCGATCGGAGATGTGCTGCACGACGGACAGGTCGTGGGCGATAAACAGATACGCCGTACCAAACTTGTCCTGAAGTTCCTTGAGCAGGTTCAGAACCTGGGCCTGAATGGAAACATCCAGAGCGGAAACGGGCTCGTCGCAGATGATCAGCTTGGGCTTCAAAGCGAAGGCGCGGGCGATGCCGACACGCTGACGCTGACCGCCCGAGAACTCGTGCGGATAGCGGTTGATGTGCTCGGGGTTCAGACCGACAACGTCGAGAAGCTCGCGGACGCGCTCGATACGCTCTTCCTTGGTACCCACGCCATGAATGGTCATGGGCTCAGAAACAATCTCGCCGATGGTCATGCGAGGGTTGAGCGAAGCATAGGGGTCCTGGAAGATGAACTGCATCTCGCGACGCATATCCTTGATCTCGTGCTTGCTCATCTCGGCAACGTCTTTGCCCTGGAAGAACACTTTGCCTGCCGTCGGCTTGGTCAGGCGCATGATGGTGCGGCCCGTGGTGGACTTACCGCAGCCAGACTCGCCGACCAGGCCAAAGGTCTCGCCCGGATAAATCTCGAACGAAATGTCATTCACAGCAGAGACGACACGCTTGGAGAAGCGCTTGGCGAACATGCCGGACTCAGCGGGGAACTCCTTAGAGAGGTGCTCGACCTTAAGCAGCGGAGTACGCTCGTTGGTATCTGCCATTACGCCTCGCCTCCCTTCTTGGAATCCTTGCGGGTACGGGACGTCTCAGGAGCGTTCTTGAGGAACTCGGGGTCACCGGAGTAGTGGCACGCAGAGTAATGACCAGACTCGGTAACAACGCGCTCGGGGCGCTGCTTGCGGCACTTGTCCGTCGCATAGGGGCAACGAGGAGAGAAGACGCAGCCCTCGGGCAGGTTCATGAGCGAGGGCGGGTTGCCGTGAATCGGCGTAAGCGGCTTCTTCTCATCGATAGCCTGCTCCGGGATGGAGCGGATAAGACCCCAGGTGTAGGGATGGCGGCTCTCGTAGAAGATTTCCTCAGCAGTACCGAACTCGACGGGACGGCCGGCGTACATAACCATGATCTTATCGGCCATATCGGCGACAACACCCAGGTCATGGGTAATCATGATGATGGCGTTGCCGTTCTTCTCCTGCATCTCCTGCATAAGCTCAATAATCTGAGCCTGAATGGTAACGTCCAGGGCAGTCGTGGGCTCGTCGGCAATCAGAATATCGGGATCACAGGCAAGGGCCATGGCGATCATGACGCGCTGACGCATACCGCCGGAGAACTGGTGCGGGTATTCGTTGACACGCTTCTCGGGCTCGGGAATGCCAACGAGGTCCAAAAGCTCGGTGGCACGCTTGAGCGCCTCCTGCTTGGAATAGCCACGGTGCAAGCGAAGACCCTCGCCCACCTGCTTACCGATCTTATAGACCGGGTTAAGGGAGGTCATAGGATCCTGGAAGATCATCGCGATATCGTTACCGCGAATGTGCTGCATCTCTTCCTCGGTCATTTCGAGGATAGAACGACCGCGATAGCGAACGTCGCCGCCCTCGATCTTTCCCGGAGGCATCGAAATGAGGCCCATGATGGTCATGGCGGTCACGGACTTACCGGAGCCGGACTCACCGACGACGCCCAAGGTCTCGCCGCGATCGAGCGTGTAGGAGACACCGTCGACAGCGCGAACGACGCCATCCTCGGTATGGAAATACATCTTAAGGTCATCGACCTCGAGCAGATGCTGGCCCTCGGGAACAGGCTGGTCCTTCAGGTCCACATAGTTCTTGTTCTTCTTCATCCTTATGCGTCCTTCATCTTGACGTCGAGGGCGTCGCGCAGACCGTCACCCAACAGGGTGAAGGCGAGCACCGTCGAGAGAATTGCCAGACCGGGCATGATCATCATCCAGGGAGCAGTCAGAAGATACTGCTGACCGTCCTGAATCATAGAGCCCCACGAAGGCGTAGGCGGAATAACGCCCATACCGAGGAAGGACAGGGCAGACTCGGTCAGAATAGCGCCACCGATGTTCATGGTCGCATAGACCACGATAGAAGCAACGGAGTTCGGGAAGATATGGCGCATAACGATACGCGCATCGGATGCACCCATAGCGCGAGCGGCGTCAACATAGTCGTTCTCTTTGACCGTCAGGATCGCGGATCGGAAGACGCGCGCAATCGAAGGCCAGCCGAGAATGCCGATGGCGATAAAGACATTCTGAAGACCACGACCGATAACGGCAATCATGGCAACAACGAACAGCACGTACGGGAACGCCAGGAAGATGTCCGCACAGCGCATGATGATCGTATCCCAGATGCCGCCATAGAAACCGGCCAGGGCGCCCATGACCAGACCGATCACCGTGGAGATGGCGGTGGCCATAATACCGACGGAAAGCGAAACGCGTGCACCGTAGATAACACGGACGAGAATGTCACGACCAAGAGAGTCGGTGCCAAACGGGTGCTCGGCACACGGAGCCAGCAGCGAAGTCTCGGCCATGGTCGTCGAGTCAGAAGCCGTAGGAGAGCCGAGCCAGGGCTTAGCCCACAGATCGGCGGTCAGGGCGACCACAACAACGATGATGATCCAGCAGACACCGATAACGGCGAGCTTGTTCTTACGAAGACGCTTAAAAGCGTCGCCCCACAGCGTGCGGGACTTGGCGGGAGCAGATGCGGCCTTGGTGGCGGTAGCCTGCTCCTGAGACTGAGAATCAGTTTCCTGCATGAGACGTACCTCCCTTAGGCCTTATCCGACGGACCGCCAAGGCGGATGCGCGGGTCGAGGAATGCATAGCTAATGTCGACGAGCAGGTTGATCACCATAACGACGACAACAATGAGCGTAACGCCGCCCATAACGATGGGCCAGTCGCGCATGCTAATGGCGCGGTAGACCTCGAAGCCGATGCCGGGCCAGTTAAAGACCGTCTCGGTCAGGATGGCGCCCGAAAGCATGCCGCCGAAGTCGACACCAATATAGGTAACGACGGGGATGAGTGCATTCTTAAGCGCATGCTTGATAATGATCGCGCGATTGGAGAGACCCTTGGCCTTTGCCGTACGGATGTAATCCTGGTTCATGACGTCAAGCAGCTGCGAGCGCATAATGCGGGCGGCATAAGCGGTCGAAACCGAAGCCAGCGTAATGGTCGGAAGCACATAGTGCATCCAATCCTGATACTGAGAGCTG
>CAUCXP010000064.1 GCA_958446785.1 uncultured Collinsella sp.
TGCGCCTCGCGCAGGACATCCATGATGCCGCTGGCGGGCATGCCGGCGCCGTTGATAAGGGGGATGCGCTTAATGGCGACGCGGCGGCGCAGGTGCGTGTCGCGGCAGATCTCGATGGAGCCAAAACCGCCGGTCGCAAGTGTCTCGAGCGGCTGGTACCGCTTGAGCAGCTCGCGAGAGCTGGTGCCCTCCAAAGGAACGTCCGGCGAGAACCGGGCGGTATGTTGCGAGAAAAGCGGCATGGCCAACCCTCGTGCGTTTAAAGTTCGTTTGCGAGCGGCGGGCGCGGAGCCGAGCCGTTCGCGGTGGCATAGATGCTGCTAGTGTAACACGCTCAGGTGCATGGGGAGGATAGCGGGATGCGAGGCTGCCTGTCTGGTTTGGTCTTAGCGCTTCTTCTTGTTCTTCTTCTGCTTGCGCTGCTTGCCTTTGGTCTCCTGGGGCTTGTCGCCCTGCTTGGCCTCGGCGGCGGCCTTCTCGGCCTTCATCTTCTTGCGTTTGGTCTCGATGCGGAGTTTTTTGTTGATGCGCGCCTTGAGGAAGGGGCCAAACTGCTCGGCATCGCCGCGAACAAAGGTGTCCTTGGGGATCGTCACGCCCTGGTCGGCGAACATGGCCACAAAGATGCGCTCGCCGTCGAGCACGTGGTCGAGCTTCTCAAACGGGAAGAACTGCGACTTGCCGCTCTTGCCCCAGACCATCAGGCCGTCCTCGTTGGCGGCGACGCGGCGGTAGCGGCCGCCCATGGACTCGTCTGCCTCGACGGCTTCGATAAAGTCGCGCGCGAGCGTATGGTGCAGATTTTTGCTCCACCAGGCCAAAAAGGCGCCGAACACGATCAGCACGACGCCGAACTTGATCCAGCTGCCGCCGGCCACCAGCATGCCGATGCCGATGAGCACGGCAATCGCGGCGGCGACGTACAGGGAGCCACGGCGCCTGGGCGAGGCGACCAGGCGGGCGAAGTCGGTGACGAGGTCGTTTTCGTACTGATACTCGTTGAGGTACAGAATGCCGTCATCGGCCGCGGCCTGCGCCTCGAGCGCGACCTCGACCTGGTCGGCTGCTTCGGAGGGAATGAGGTTGCTCTCTGCGTCTGCCATGCTCTTTGGACTCCTATCGCGGCGGACTCGCCGTACGGGTTATTATGGAATGCAGTATGCCGTGCGACCGCATGGCCGCCGCGGCAACAAGACTCAGTATACCCGGGGGAGCACCCATGGAATCGTTGTACCGAAAGTATCGCCCGCTCACCTTCGACTCCGTGGTGGGCCAGCAGCATATCGTCTCGACGCTCGAGCACGCCATCACCGAGGGGCGCCTGTCCCACGCCTACCTGTTCTGCGGACCGCGCGGCACGGGCAAGACCACCATGGCGCGCATTCTGGCCAAGGCGCTGCTGTGCCGCAATGCCGAGGCGGCGCGCGCCGAGGGTGCAAGCGGCTGCATGCCCGACGGTACTTGCGAGGAGTGCGAACTCATTGCCGAGGGCAACCACCCCGATGTCTACGAGCTCGATGCCGCAAGCCGTACCGGCGTGGACAACGTGCGCGAGGAAATCATCAACTCCGTCAACTTTGCCCCGGTGCGCGGCAAGTACAAGATCTATATCATCGACGAGGTCCACATGCTCACGACGGCGGCGTTCAACGCTCTGCTCAAGACGCTTGAGGAGCCGCCGGCGCACGTGATCTTTGTACTGTGCACCACCGATCCGCAAAAGATTCTGGAGACCATCCTCTCGCGCTGTCAGCGTTTCGATTTCCATCGCATCGGCAACGAGGATATTGAGCATCGCTTGGCATACGTGTGCGAGCAGGAGGGCTTCGATTACGACGACGAGGCGCTGGCCATCGTGGCGCGCCATGCCAAGGGCGGCATGCGCGACGCGTTGTCCACGCTGGAGCAGCTGAGCGTCTTTGGCAACGGTTCTGTGCATGCGGACGACGCCCGCTCGCTTTTAGGCGAGGTTTCGGACCAGATTCTGGGCGAGTTTTCCCGCGCCATTGCCGATCGCGATGTTGCCGAGCTCTATGGACTGATTCGTGCGCAGGTCGAGGAAGGAAACGATCTGCTGGAGCTGACGCGCGACCTGGTGGCGCATGTGCGTGACGTGTACGTTGCCTGCGTTGCCGGTGCCCGTGCCGAGCTGTTTGAGGGCGGCTCCGAGCAGGCCGAGGCGCTTGCTGCCGAGGCCGCTGCCTTTGGCGAGCATCCTGCCGACCGCCTGGCCCGTGTGCTGACAGTGCTCGACGATGCCGCACTGGAGATGAGGGGCGCGAGCGACGTGCGCCTGGTGCTCGAGATTGCCTGCACGCGTCTGGCACGTCCCGAGGCCGATTTGACGATTGAAGCTTTGGCTGAGCGCGTAGCTCGCTTGGAGGCCATGGTTGCCAACGCCGCCGTTCCGGCGAGCGTGGCTGCTGCTCAGGCCGCCGCGCCTGCAGCATCCGTACCCGCTGCTGCCCAGCAGCCGACGCTAATTTCGGGCGTCCGTGCTGCTGCTCCGGCGGCATCCGCTGCCCCTGCTGCTACGTCCGCGCGCCAGGGCGGTATGCCTTGGGACCGTGGTGCTGCCGCTCCGGCTGCCCAGCCTGCGCCCAAGTCCGCGGCTCCTGCGCCGGCGCCCAAACCTGTAACGCCTGCACCTCAACCCGTTGCGGCTCCGGCCCCCGCGCCTGCCACCGTTCCGGCACCTAAGCCCCAGTCCAACAATGCCGCCCAGCTTGCCGCCGCTGGTGCTGCCGAGACGCCCGCGGTCGAGGATGCCGGAGAGCTGCAGCGCAAATGGGCCGAGGTTGTCGAGCGTGTCAAGGCGCGTCAGGCTTCCTACGCAGGGCTTTTGCTCAACGCCCGCGCCACGGCCGACGACGGCTCCAAGCTCACGGTCTCGTTCCCCGCGGGTTCGACTTTTGCCATTAAGATGCTCGGTCGCGCCGATACGCAGTCGGTGGTCCTGCCGACGGTCTGCGCGGTCTTCGGTCGTCGTACCGTCGACTATGTCCTGGGTGGGGGTGGCATGCCGGCTCCTCAACATGAGGAGCATTCTCCATCTGCACGGGCTGCGGCATCTGCGGACCCGCAACCCGTGTCCTCGGCGGCCCCTGTATCCTCGAGCGCCAGCGCGCCGCAGCAGCAAGCGGCGCCGGTAGCGGCATCGACCCCGTCGGCGCCTAAGCCCGCGGCGCCCAAACCGGCTGCTCCGACTCCCGCGCCCAAGCCCGTTTCGCCCGCGCCCAAGTCGTCTGACCTGGGCAAAGCCCCCTGGCTACGCTCCGACAACCCCGCCGGCGCTCCTGCCACGGGTAAGCTCCCGACCGAGCCCGCACCCCGTGCGCCCGAGCGCTCGGCTGCCCCGAAGGCTCAGCCTGTCGCGCAGTCCGCGCCGTGGGAATCCGAGCAGGTGCCCTACGACGACGCCATGGTCGGCGGCTTCGCTGGCGATGCGAGCGGGGACGATCTGCCTCCGTTCGACGTGCCGGGTGCGACACCCGCGCCCAAGCCCGCTGCGGAGGCACCCGCGGCCCCCGCAAGCGACGACGCCCCCGCGGCTCCCTGGGAGTCCAACCCCGGTGCGGGCAGCCCCTTCGGCCATCAGGGCGCAGCCCCGAGCATCCCGCAGACCGAGGACGAGGCCAAAGACCTCATCCGCAGCGTCTTCGGTCAGGCCACCATCTTCAAGCCGGTGGAGTAACCGTGTGGGCGGGTATACTGCTCAAGAAGAGAACCCTTTGAACGGAGCGAGCTTATGATGTGGGAATATGCCCGCCTCGAGGACGATACGCAGGTTTCGTATTCCGAAGTCCGTGAGGACAACACGGTGAAGGTCGTTGTGGAGCGCCCGCGCGATTGGGGTTTTGACACGGCGGAGTGTATCTTGCCGGCATTCAATTGGGTGTCACACGAGGGCTTTAGCGAAGCGAACCTCAAAGAACTCGATGATTTTGTGCGCAACAACGCCCCGCTCATCTTGCGTTTTGCTTACGAAGGCGGACGAGTCTATGCCTAGTCTTTTCCGACTCGGCCATATATCACTTTCTTTTGTCCGGGCGCATCTGTATTTCGTACATGTGTAGCGTGGTGCCGCGTATATCGCATTCGAGCAGACAGGTGCGCGACGGTCGGCCCAGGATGTTGAGGTCGATACGATACGTCGCATGGCTGTCCGTGTACTGCACTTGCTCGGCGTTGACGGTTGCTCCGATTGTCAAATAGGTGCCCAGCTCGGCATTGACAATCTTTGAGTTCTTTATCTTGACCTTGAACTCTTGGTAGAGGGACGGGCTGTTGTAGTAAACGGTTCGTGTTCCGTCGGTGCACTCATCGGTCGCTTCCCATTTGACGACGGGCTGGTCCGAGCTGGCTATCAGCAGTTCTGCTCCAAAGGCTATAGCATGGGTGATGACAACCAGTAATGCCCAGCCGACAAAGAGATAGAGAACCACATATGCAACGGGGTGTTTTGAGCGGATGTTTTGGAGCGCGTCGGGGGCATTCATGGGGGCACCTCCAAATTGCTGTCTGTGACAATCAAATTATACCCTGCCATCATGAGCGCCGCCTCGAGCAGCGGTTCGGCATTTTGTTATCTAGCTGGATGCAGAAAATGTCGGATTCCGGCTCTACAAGATTTAGCTTTCAATATTATGCAGATGCGAATTATTCAACTTCGCATAATCTTTGGGTGCGGTTTGCACTCCAGGACATGTATATCGACTGAGGTAGCGTGTCCGCCCCGCTTGCTTGCCCCGCGCCGTGGTACGATTTTTGAGTTTGAAAGTCCCGCCGCGCTCCGGCTGCCCTTGCAGCTCGGCGTGCGGCCGCACGTAAAGGAGCCATCATGGCCGGTATGAACATGCAGCAGATGATGAAGCAGGCTCGCAAGATGCAGGAGCAGCTTGCCGCCGCGCAGGAGAACCTCAAGTCCCAGACCGTCGACGCCTCTGCCGGCGGCGGTATGGTCAAGGTGACCGTTAACGGCGAGATGGAGCTCGTCAACCTTACCATCGACCCCGATGCGCTCGATCCCGAGGACGTCGATATGCTGCAGGACATGATTATGGCTGCCGTCAACGAGGCCGTTCGCGGCGTCAACGAGCTCGCCAACAAGCAGATGGGCGCCATCACCGGCGGCCTCAACATCCCGGGCATGCCGTTCTAAGACGCGCATATATATGAGTGCCAACCATAGCCTGCAAAAATTGCTCGATGAGCTGGGTCGCCTGCCGGGCATTGGCCCCAAGTCGGCTCAGCGCATCGCCTATTACCTGTTGGAGGCTGACGCCGAGGAAGCGCGCCGCCTGGCCGAGGCCATCCTGGAGGTTAAGCAGGAGGTTCACTTTTGCAGCCGCTGCTTTAACTACGCCACGGCCGACGAGTGCTCCATCTGCCAGGATTCGATGCGCGACACCACTCGCATTTGCGTGGTGGGCGAGCCGCGCGACGTCCAGGCGATCGAGCGCACGGGCAGCTACCACGGTCTCTACCACGTATTGGGCGGCGTGATCAGCCCCATGGACAAGATTGGCCCCGAGCAGCTGCACATTCGCGAGCTGCTGGCACGCTTGGGTCACGAGGACATCCACGAGGTCATCATCGCCACCAACCCCAACATCGAGGGCGAGACCACGGCGAGCTACCTGGCCCGCACTATCAAGCCGCTGGGCGTCGAGGTGTCGCGTCTGGCGAGCGGTCTGCCCGTGGGCGGCGACCTGGAGTATGCCGACGAGCTTACGCTCGGGCGCGCCATCGAGGCCCGTCGCACGATTTAGGTGGCGAGCCTGCTCCTGCCGTATGTTTTCCTCGCGACGCACGGGGTAGTCATAATTTCCCCGTGCGACTGTAAGTTTGTTGTGCAACAAAGATGCTTTGTATCCGCTTATCGCATGGATGCTTCCACTCGCATCCTTAATTTGCCCATTCGTTGCGCAACCTTTTGGGTTCGCTGATACACTCAAATATGGATTCGAATGAATGCACCGCTCCCGAGCGGCGTGTTTTTGTTGGAGGAGAACGCATGCGGCCCGGTGGCACTCAGACAAAGCGCGGCGCCGCGGTGCGCATGCGACGCCGACTGGGCTTGGCGCCGCGGGCGTACGCACTGCTGTCTTGCTCGCTGGTGCTGGTCATAGCTGGCGTTTCTGCCTATGGCATGACCGTGCCGTCCATGATGCAGGCACATGCCGCACGCGAACCGCGCGTGGGGCATGAGGTCAAAAGCGATCTGGGCACCACGACTGGATATGCTTGGGCAAGTGTGGTCGCGCATATTGTGTTTGGCGCCGACGACGCGGACGGCGCCGAGGCCCCGGACAACGAAGTCACGCTTGCCAATGGCAAAACCATCGTGCTCACCAACACCAAGATCATCGATCGGTTGTCCAACAATAGCGTGGCGGCAACGGTGAATAAGGTCGAGCGGCAGAAGGAGCAGGACGCCCAGCAGTCCGGAAAGCCCGGTAGCTCGGATACTTCTGGCTCCGGCTCGGATTCGTCGAGTTCGGGCGGCGGCTCTGGGTCGGGTTCCTCTGCCGGAGGGTCTGGAAACGGCGGCTCGACGGGCGGCAACGCTGACAACGATGCAAACTCCGGTGGCCTTTCCGCTGCTGAGGAAGAGAGCATTCACAGTTGGCTTGTGACCAAGTACAACATGCTCGACGGCTATGTTTCTCGTGCCAATGACGTGGTTTCGACCTATAACTCTACGGGAGATCCCAGGCCGTGCGACAGCCTGGTCGGGGAGATGTTTGTCATTCGAGCCGAGTTTGGTCGTCAGACATTCTCGCCCCGGTCAAAGTGGTATCAGCAGTATGCCAATCTGTGGGGCTGCTACACCAACCTATGTCAATGGGTCGGCCATTACGGCGATGATGACGTCGCGCTCGGTAACTTCAACAATAACGTGGCGGCGCTTGCCCTATGATGACCGATCTTGCATCCACCACACCGCAATCGCTCGGTCGCGATCCCATGGTCGGCCTGCGCCTGGCGCGTGTCGACGGGTTTGAGCCGGCCATTGCGCTCGGTCAGGACGAACTGCCTGCCTATCTGCGTCGTTTTACGATGCTGTTTGCCGACGATGCCACCATGCGCCGTGGCGGTATCGGCCGCGTGACGCGTGCCGTCAACGCCCAAGGCGAGGCCGTAGCACTCAAACAGCTCATCTTGCCGACGCGCGATGAGTTTGACGATGCCGCCGCCCATGAGGCGCTGGTCGCCAAGTTCAAAGCGGCGTTTCGCGAGGAATACGAATGCCATCGCGCCCTTTCGGGCCTTAAGGGCTTTCCCCGCCTCTATGGCTGGGGCGAGGTCGACGGTGTGCCTGCAATTGTCATGGAATGGGTCGAGGGCGAGACGCTCGCCCGCTTGCGCTCGCGCTTTGCCGTGGACGATGCCGGCCGCCTATCGCCGCTTGTGGCGGCGCGCTTGGGGCGCGACCTGTTCGACCTGCTCTGCCGCATGAGCCTGGTGGGGGAGGGCTTTGTCCATCGCGATATCTCGCCCGCTAATATTATGGTGCGCACGGCGCGTTTACCGCTTGACCGGCAGCTTGCCGAGGGCACCTTTGACCTGTGCCTGATCGACTTTGGCTCGTCGCTGGCGCTCGATCCTGCGTCGGCCGTGGC
>CAUCXP010000065.1 GCA_958446785.1 uncultured Collinsella sp.
CGTTCTGGCGTTTGTCTTCGTGGTCGTCGGCGTGTAGGAGAAGGGAGAAACAATGTCATTTGCAGTCAGTCTGTCCCTTCTCGGCTTGGTCGCGATCGCGGCCCCGATGGTGGCCTCGGTGCTCGTCGCCCTGTTCCCCCGTCCGTACGCCAAGTGGTTCAGCGTTTTGGGTGCCGCCGTCTCGACGGTCTGCACCATCGCCCTCGCCGCGAATTTCGCCGGCGCCGGCATGCCCGACACGCAGGTCCCCCTGATCTCGTTTGGGCAGACCCTCGTCATGGGATTCACTTTCGATCGCATGAGCACGCTGCTCGCGCCCGCCTTTGTGGGTATCGGCCTGCTTGTCGTGATCTATTCGATTCCCTATATGAGCGAGAATAACCGTGAGCATCCCGATGCGCCGCGTCGTCGCTTCTACGCGTATCTCGCGACCTTCATCGGTGCCATGGCCGGCCTCGTGTATAGCTCGACCCTTTTGGGCCAGCTCGTGTTCTTTGAGATCACGGGTGCGTGCTCTTGGGGCCTCATTAGCTACTACATGTCGCCTACGGCCAAGAAGGCCGGCATGAAGGCCCTGATCATCACGCATATCGGTGCGCTCGGCCTGTATCTGGGCGCCGCCATCGTGTTTGCCCACACCGGCACCTTCGCCATTACCGCCCTTGCCGGCCTCGACGCCAAGCTCAAGGCCATTGTCCTTTTGCTCGTGCTGTTTGCGGCCTGGGCCAAGTCCGCACAGGTTCCCATGTACATGTGGCTGCCTTCGGCCATGGAGGCGCCGACGCCTGTTTCGGCCTACCTGCATGGCGCCTCGATGGTTAAGGTCGGCGTGTGCGTGTTCGCGCGTGCACTCGTCTCTGCCGGCGAGGTTCCCGAGATCGTGGGCTGGGTTGCCATTATCGACGCCATGGTCACCATGCTCTTTGGTTTCCTGATGTACCTGCCGCAAAAGGATATGAAGCGTCTGCTGGCCTTCTCCACGATCGCCCAGCTCTCCTATGTGTTCTTTGGTCTGGGCCTTTCGGTCTTTGGCAGCCAGCTGGCCTTTGACGGTGCCGTGTGCCACATCTTTAACCACGCTTTCGCCAAGACGCTGTTCTTCCTGATCGCCGGTTCGTTCTCCTTTACGCTCGGCACGCGTATGCTGCCCAAGCTTCGCGGCATCGTAAAGAAGTACCCGATCTCGGGCGTGGGCTTTGGTGTCGCCGCGCTCGCCATTGCCGGCGTGCCGCCCATGAACACGTTCTTCTCGAAGTTCCAGATCATCGCCGGCGGCTTTTCCGTGGGTGCCGGCAACGTCGCGATCCTGGTGCTCGTGTGCATCATGGTCGCCGAAACCGTCGCCACCTTCGCCTGGTTCCTTAAGTGGATGGGCTATTGCCTGCCCGGCGAGCCGAGCGAAGAGGTCGCTGCGGGAGCCCCGCTTCCCCGCGCGATGGCGTTCGTGTTCATCGTGCTCATCATCATGGTCATCGTCAGCGGCCCGCTTTCGGCCAGCTGGATCGGTTAGGAGGTAGAACGACATGGGTTATTCGATCGTCAACATCCTTGGCGGCCTTCTGATCGTTACGTCCACCATGGTGGTCGTCTCCAAGAACATCAAACATGCCATCCGCTGGTATGCGGTGCAGTCGCTGGTGCTCGTGGGGCTGCTCGCCACGCTCGGTGTCACCACCGGTGCGCAGGAGCTGCTTATGTGGGCTGGATCTGCCTTTATCACCAAGGTCGTCCTGGTCCCTTATATCCTCAACCGCGCATACAAGAAGATGGGCGAGCCGAGCGACGCATCGCTCAAGGCCGGCCTTAAGCCCGCGTGGGCCATTTGCATCATCGCCGTCGAGGTCGCGATCTGCTTTGCCGTCGTGACGCAGATCAGCCTGCCCACGGCCGAGGTCGCAACGCCTGCGCTCGCCATTAGCTTCGCTCACTTCTTTGTGGGCCTCACCTGCATCATCTCGCAGCGCAACATCATGAAGCAGATCTTTGGATACTGCCTTATGGAAAACGGCAGCCACGTGACGCTCGCGCTTTTGGCCCCCACCGCTCCCGAGATCATCGAGATCGGTATCGCCACCGACGCCATCTTTGCCGTCATCATCATGTCCATCGTCGTGCGTCGCATTTGGGACGACTCCCACTCGCTCGATGCGCGCGACTTGTCCGAGCTGAGGGGGTAGTCCATGGAAACGTTGATTCTCGCCCTGCTCGCGACTCCTTTGGTGTTCTCGCTGGTCATGGCGTTTTTGCCCAAGAACACGTCCTATAACGTGTTTGCCGGTCTCAACCTGGTCTCCGTCGCAGCCGTCCTGGTGCTGTCGATTATGACGGCCGGCGACGTCCTTATGAGCGGCGAAACCGCGAGCGCTCTTGGCCTGTGGTTCCACCTCGATTCACTGGGCGCCATCTTTGTGCTGCTCATCGGCTTTATCGGTTTTCTTACGGGGCTGTTCTCGCTGCCCTATGTAAAGGCCGATATCGAGGAGGGCTCCATGCCCGCCGAGCGCGCCAAGCAGTATTTTGCGCTGTTTAGCCTGTTTGTGTTCACCATGCTGCTCGCGTGCCTGTCCAACAACATGATCCTCACGTGGGCCGCCGTGGAGGCAACCACGCTTTCCACCGTGTTCCTCGTGGGTATCTACAAGAACAAGACGGCCCTCGAGGCTTCTTGGAAGTATGCGATGGTCTGCACCGCCGGCGTGGCCTTCGGCCTGTTCGGTACGCTGCTGATCTACGCCAACGCCGCCGACGTGATTCCCAACGCCCACGAGGCCGCATTCCTGTCGTGCGTGCTGCCGTATGCCGACCGGTTCGACCCGACGCTCATGCGCCTCGCCTTTGCGTTTGTCGTGATTGGCTTTGGCACCAAGGCCGGCCTGTTCCCTATGCACACTTGGCTGCCCGATGCCCACTCCCAGGCCCCGAGCCCTGTCTCGGCCCTGCTCTCGGGCGTGCTGCTTAAGTGCGCCATGCTTGTGATCATGCGCTCCTACGGCTTTACTATCCAGGCCGTGGGCGCCGAGTATCCGCAACTTTTGCTGCTGATCGTCGGCACGCTGTCCATTTTGGTGGCGGCACTCTCGATGTTTCGCCAAGACGACCTCAAGCGCCGCTTTGCGTACTCGTCTGTGGAGAACGTGGGCGTTATCGCCCTGTGCCTGGGTATCGGTGGCCCGCTGGGTATCGCCGCGGCCCTGCTGCACTGCGTGTTCCACGGCTTTACCAAGACGCTTGCCTTCTGCGTGTCCGGCAACATCCAGCATGCCTTTGGCACGCGTAGCCTGGCCAAGATTCAAGGCGTCGTTGAGGTTGCACCCGCAACCGCCGCACTCGCCATCCTGGCGCTGCTCGGCCTTGCCGCCTTCCCGCCCTTTGGCATGTTTATTTCCGAGTTCCTGACTTTTGTCGCCGGTGTTACCGCCGGTCCCATGTGGCTGGTCGTCGTGGTCGCCCTCGGTCTTACCGTGGCCATCTCCGCGCTCACCCGCATCGCACTCAAGTCGGTATTCGGCCATGCGCCCCAGGGCATGGGCAAGCATGAGGCCCCGGCGCTCATGCTTATCCCCGAAATCATCCTGGCTGTCATGATCTTGTGGTTTGGCATCGCCACCCCGCTGCCTCTCGTGCACGGTGTGGAGACCGCGACCGGCATCGTGCTCGAGCAGAGCACCGAGGAACTTCACGCGACGCCGATGTACCGCGCTGTGTTCGGTACCGAGACCGCTCAGAGCGAGGTGGAGTAACGAATGATTGAAACTGAGAACAAGGTGTATGCCCGTCGCTGCGAGAGCCATGTCGAGGCCCTGCGCCGCGCCGTTCCGGGCTGCATCGAGAAGGTCGAGTGGCAGTGCGAGGACCAGCTGACGATTACCGTCAAGCAGGACAAGCTGCCCGAGGCCGTCCACTACCTGTATTACGAGCGCTACGGTTGGATTCCCGTGATCATCGGCAACGATGAGCGCAGTCTGTGCGGCCGTTACGCCGTGTACTACGTCATCTCCATGGAGGGGGAGGACCCCGGCTGGGTGACCGTGCGCACCGAGGTCGATCCCGCCAAGATGACGTTCCCGTCCGTGACGCCGTTCGTCCCCGCCTGCGTGTGGGGCGAGCGCGAGCTTCGCGACATGTTCGGCCTGATTCCCGAGGGTCTGCCCGATCGTCGTCGCCTGGTGCTGCCCGACGATTGGCCCAGCGGCCTGTACCCGCTGCGCAAGGACTCCATGGACTACCGCTTCCGTCCCGCTCCCGCGAGCGATATGGAAAACTACGAGTTCTTGGCCGATACCAAGGGCAAGGAGACGACGCTCGTCCCCATGGGCCCGTTGCACATTACCTCCGACGAGCCCGGCCACTTCCGTCTGTTCGTTGAGGGCGAGACGATCGTCGACGCCGACTACCGTCTGTTCTACGTGCACCGCGGCATGGAGAAGGTTGCCGAGACGCGCCTGAACTATGATGCCGTGACGTTCCTCGCCGACCGTATCTGCGGCATCTGCGGCTGCGCCCACTCGGTGGCCTATGCCGAGGCCGTCGAGCGCGCCCAGGGCATTCATGTCCCGCCGCGCGCCCAGTACATCCGCGCTATCATGCTCGAGGTCGAGCGCCTGCACTCGCATCTGCTCAACATTGGCCTCGCATCGCACTACACGGGCTTCGACTCCGGCTTCCAGCAGTTCTTCCGCGTCCGCGAGAAGTCCATGGACCTGGCCGAGAAGCTCTCCGGTCACCGTAAGACCTACGGTCTCAACGTGATCGGCGGCGTGCGTCGAGACATTTTGGCCGAGCAGAAGCTTTCCACGCTTACGACCATCCACCAGCTGCGCTCCGAGGTTCAGGAACTCGTCGACGTCTTGCTCTCCACGCCCAACTTTATTGAGCGTACGAGTGGCATTGGCATCTTGGACCGCAAGATCGCACGCGATTTCTCGCCGGTCGGCCCGCTCATGCGTGGCTCGGGCTATGCCCGCGACGTGCGTTTTGACCATCCCTTCGACGGCTACGCCGATCCGGACGTCCAAAAGATGCACGCCGCCACGGCCGACACCTGCGATGCCTTCGGCCGTACCGCCGTTCGCATCCAGGAGGTCTACGATTCGATCGACATGATCGAGACCATGCTCGAGAACTGCCCGTCGGGCCCCATCCTCACCACGGATTGGGAGTACACCCCGCACAAGTACGCCATCGGCGCCACCGAGGCGCCGCGCGGCGAGGATGTGCACTGGGCGATGCTCGGCAACAACCAGAAGTGCTACCGCTGGCGCGCCAAGGCCGCCACGTACAGCAACTGGCCGGTCCTGCGCTACATGTTCCGCGGCAACACCGTGGGCGACGCGGCGCTGATCGTCGGCTCGCTCGACCCGTGCTACTCCTGCACCGACCGCGTGACGGTGACCGATGTCGCCGCCAAGCGCGACCACGTGCTCGACAAGGAGCAGTTCGAGAACGTCTGGCGCGACAAGTCGCCGCTTGCGGGCGAGGGCACCGTGGCCGCTCCGCTCGATGAGGAGGCGCTCTAATATGCTGAAGCTTTGGAAGGTTAACGCCAAGGCCGGCGACGCGACGGTCAAGTACCCGTTTGCGCCGTTCCCCACCAATAAGGACATGCGCGGCAAGCCCGAGCACAATGCCGAGCTCTGCATCGCCTGCGGTGCCTGCGGCGTGGCGTGCCCGGCCGATGCCATTCGCATGGACACCGACCTTGCGGCCGATACCATTACCTGGTCGATCGACTACGGCCGCTGCATCTTCTGCGGCCGCTGCGAGGAAGCCTGCCCCATGGAGGCCATCAAGCTCACCGAGGAGTTTGAGCTGGCCGTTATGAGCAAGGATGACCTCACCAGCAAGAGCGTCTATACGCTCGAGCACTGCTCGCGCTGCGGCAAGCCGTTTGCCCCGCACAAGGAGATTGACTACGCCAAGCGCCTGCTGCAAAAAGCCGGCGGCATGGAGGCCGAGCAGGCCGCCCGTACCGTCGGTATGTGCCAGGAGTGCAAGCGCGAGCTCGACGCCCTGCGCGCCGCCTCGGCCGTCAAGACCGGCAACGCGCGCGGCATGGCTGCCAACGAGACGCTTGCGTCCGGTGAGCCCCAGGGCCCCGGCATGGAGTATCTGGGCGGCCACGGCGTGAACCCGGAGTATGTCGACCGCGAGCTCAACCCCGATGCGCCCGAGATCCCCGCTGGACCTGCACCGGTCGAGGGCATCATCATGGATTTTGATACGAAGGAGGAGTAACCATGGCCGAACCCACGCTTTTGCCCGAGCGGCTTCAGTACCGCCCGACCAAGATCGAGCTCGACGAGAGCATCGAGAAGGCCAAGGCGACCCTTCTTAAGAAGATCAAGCGCTCGGTGTACGTCTACCGTGTTGACTGCGGCGGCTGCAACGGCTGCGAGATCGAGATCTTCGGTTCCATCACGCCCGTCTTCGACGTCGAGCGCTTTGGTATCAAGGTCGTGCCCTCGCCCCGTCACGCCGATGTGCTGCTGTACACCGGCGCCGTGACGCGCGCCATGCGCATGCCGGCGCTGCGCGCCTTTGAGGCCGCACCCGATCCCAAGATCGTGGTGTCCTATGGCGCGTGCGGCTGCACCGGCGGCATCTTCTACGACAACTACTGCGTCTGGGGCGGCACGGACAAGATTCTGCCGGTCGATGTCTACATCCCCGGCTGCCCGCCCAGCCCCGCGCAGACCGTCTACGGCTTTGCCATGGCACTTGGCCTGCTGGACCAAAAGCTCCATGCCGAGACCACGGTGGAGGCCGCTGGCGAGCAGGCCGATATCCTGCACCCCGGCGTGCCGTACAAGCTGCGTGTTGCCATCGAGCGCGAAGCTCGCGCCATGAGCGGTTACCGTTATGGCCGCGACCTGGCCAACGAGTTTATGGATACGCTCGAGGGTGCGCCCAAGGGCGATATCCGCGGTGCCATGGCGCTGCTCATCGACAAGCAGGACGATCCGCGCCGCGTCGAGGTGTACTCGGCGTTGCAGGATCTGGTGCTGGCCGGAGGTCGCTAGATGGAACTCACGGACCGCTCTGGTTACTTTGCGGGCCCCGGCATGCTCGGCGGCTCCTTTGGCGATGCCTCGCGCGCAAGCGACGAGGCCGCCGAGGGCGTCGTCGACCCCTCCCTGGGCCATGCGCCCGACCAGGTGGTCTTTTACGAGCTCACGCGTAAGTTTGTGGAGACCGAGGAAGACGTTCCCCAGGAGGCCTGCGACGTGCTGTACTACACGCTCGCCGTGGGCCACCACACCGGCGTGCTCGACTGCTTTGAGCCGCGCCTATCGGTGCCGGTGGATGTGTTCTATTCGCTCGTCGACGCGCTGCCGGAGGGGGAGGCCAAGACCAAGTTCGAGGCCATCCGCTCCTTTGGTGAGTGCCAGCTCGACAAGGCGGCGGTGCCGTCGCTGCTCGAGGCCTGCGATGCGCTGCTCGACGAGCGCGGTTTTCGCGGGTCGGCCAAGGCCGGCATCTCGGTGTTCGACGACGACTTTGGCCTGCATGCCCAGCAGGTCGCGTTTCTGATGAAGTTTCGCGATCTGGTGGAGCGCGTGCGCGATGTGTCGGGCGTGTAT
>CAUCXP010000066.1 GCA_958446785.1 uncultured Collinsella sp.
ATCCCGGTATAGCCGCCGGTGTAAAGTATGGGATCATCGGTCGCGAGTCGGTCATCGAAGATTTTGAGGAAGGGCTCGACAACGGCGCCGGAGCGCCGGGCAGGCTCATGCTCATTACGGGAAACCGCGGCTGTGGCAAAACGGTTCTCCTGCGGGAGCTGCAACGTCTAGCCAGCGAGCGCGGATGGGCGGTTGTCTCCGATTCCGCTTCGCTTGGTTTGTGCGACCGCTTGGCCGACGCGCTTCGCTCGAATAAACCCGTTGTGACGTCAATGGAGTTTGGGCCGTCGTTTGGCCGGATGTCGGTCGAGGCGGCGCGGGCAAAAGGCGAGACATTGCGAGGGCTGGTCAACGAGCGTCTCAAGAAGCTCGGTCCGGGCAAGGGCGTCTTGTTTGCGATTGACGAGGCACAATCGGTGTCTATCGAGGAACTGGCGGCTCTTGCCGTCCTCTATCAGCAGGTGCTCGGAGACCAGGATGCCACGGGCTTGCCCGATAGCGACCAGCGCGGTCTTGCGCTGGCGTTCGCCGGCTTGCCCAGTATGGTTGACGATCTGCTCGAAGAGCCGAGCGTGACGTTTTTGCGGCGTGCCCAGCAGCGTACGTTGGGGGCAATATCTTTGCCCAAAGTGCGCGATTCGTATATCCAGACGGTCAAAGACGCTGGTCTTTACGTTGACGCGGAGACGGCGGACCTTGCGGCGCGCAAGAGCATGGGGCATCCCTATATGGTTCAGCTGGTGGGCTATTACATGTGGCGGTCTGCTGTCCGGCGTGGCTCGCAGGTCATCGAAAGGCGCGATGTCGAGAATGGCCATGCGGATGCCGTCTCCGAGTTCTACGAAGCGGTTGACGCACCTCTGTATTACGGTCTGCGCAGCCCTCAGCGCCTCTTTATCGAGGCTATGGCGGTTGACGAGGACAAGCCGACGCGCACGGCGGATATCATTGAGCGCTGCGACCGTACCCAGAGCTGGGCGAGTAAATATCGCGCAAGCCTGATTCGCGAGCGCGTCATCGAGGCCGCCGGATACGGCCTTGTGCGGTTTACCGTGCCCATGCTGGGCGAGTATATCCGCGACCGCGTTTTATGGCATGAGTAGGGTGATAAAGGTGACGGAACAGAAGATGAGCCCGCAGGCTATCGAGGTGCGCGGTGCACGTGTCCACAATCTCAAGGACATCGATATCGATATTCCGCTGGGGAGGCTCGTGGGCATTGCCGGCGTGTCGGGCTCGGGCAAGAGCTCGCTGGCGCTGGGAGTTCTTTATGCCGAGGGCTCGCGCCGTTACCTGGAGGCGCTCAGCACCTATACTCGACGTCGCCTGACGCAGGCCGAGCACGCCCAGGTGGACGAGGTATTGCACGTACCGGCGGCACTCGCGTTGCATCAGCGTCCCAGTGTGCCAGGCGTGCGCTCGACCTTTGGTACCATGACCGAGCTCAACAACAGTCTGCGTTTGCTCTTTAGCCGCTGTGCCCATCACGTGTGCCCACATTGCGGGGCGCGTGTGGAGCCGAGCCTTAACGTGGCTGCGGGCCTGTCGCTCACGTGCCCCGCATGCGGCCGCGAGTTCTACGCGCCGAGTGCCGAGGACCTTGCCTTTAACAGCGGCGGTGCGTGCCCTACCTGCGGCGGCACCGGTGTCATGCGCGAGGTGGACGAAGCGAGCCTGGTGCCCGACGAGTCAAAGACCATCAACGAAGGCGCGGTGCTTCCCTGGGGTACGCTCATGTGGGATCTGATGAAGCAGGTAGCCGGCGAGATGGGCGTGCGCACCGACGTGCCGTTTAACCAGCTCACGCCTCAAGAGCGCGGCATCGTGTTCCACGGTCCGGCGGTTAAAAAGCACATTCTCTACGTTCCCAAAAACGGCGAGGGCGCCACGCCGCTCGATTTTACCTATTACAACGCTGTCTATACCGTCGAGAATGCGCTCGCCAAGGTTAAGGACGACAAGGGCCTCAAGCGCGTGGCGCGCTTTTTGCGCGAGGGGCCATGCCGTGACTGTGGCGGCACGCGTCTCTCCGAGGCCGCACGCCATCCCCAGGTGCGCGGTATCAATCTGGCGCAGGCCGCGGCCATGACATTGGGCGAGGCGATTGAGTGGGTGCGCGGGGTGCCCGCATCCTTGCCGGCCGAGATGCAGCCCATGGCAGCGGATATCTGCGATTCGTTTTTGAGCACGGCCTGTCGCCTGATCGACCTGGGCCTCGATTATCTTTCGCTCGACCGCGCCGGTGCTACGCTTTCCACGGGTGAGCGCCAGCGCGTGCAGCTTGCCCGCGTGGTGCGCAACCGATCGACGGGTGTGCTGTATGTGCTGGACGAGCCTTCGATCGGCTTGCATCCTGCCAATGTCGACGGCCTGGTAGGCGTGATGCGCGATTTGGTGGATGACGGCAACACCGTGGTCGTTGTCGACCACGACACGCGCGTACTGGCGGAAGCCGACTATCTGGTCGAGATGGGCCCCGTTGCCGGAGCGGGCGGCGGTCATGTAATCGCCGCCGGTACGGTATGTGAGGTCGAGCAATCGCAGAGTAGCCGCATCGCGCCGTTCTTGCGCTCGGACCCCAAGCGCTTGCGCCCGCAGGTGGCTGACGACGAACTGTTCGATCTGGGCCATATCCGCATGGCGACCGATGCCATCCATACCGTCAAACCACTCGAAGTCGATATCCCGCGCGGCCGCCTTGTCGCGGTGACGGGTGTTTCGGGTTCGGGCAAGACGACACTGGTGCTCGAGACGCTCATCCCGGCGCTCAAGGCGCAAGCGGCCGGCGAGCGCCTGCCGAGGCACGTGCGTTGGGTCGATGCCGAGGGCATCGCGCGCGCCAACCTGATTGACGCCACGCCCATTGGCGCCAACGTGCGCTCGACGGTAGCGACCTATGCTGACATCCATGATGAGCTGCGCCGCGCCTTCGCCCGTACGCCCGAGGCCAAGGCGGCGGGGTATAAGGCGGGTGCCTTTAGCTACAACACCGGTGCCTTGCGATGCCCCACGTGCGATGGCACGGGCTCGATATCGCTTGACGTGCAGTTTTTGCCCGATGTCGAGATTGTCTGTCCTGCATGTCGTGGCTCGCGTTATGCGGATGCCGCCTCGCATATCCATCGCGAGGGCAAGGACGGCAGCCTGCTCACGTTGCCGCAACTTATGGATATGAGCGTGGACGAGGCACTCGACGCCACGGTGGGGCTCAAGAAAGTTCAGGCGCGCCTGCAGACCTTGCACGACCTGGGCTTGGGCTATCTCACGCTCGGCGAGCCCACGCCGGCGCTCTCGGGCGGCGAGGCGCAGAGACTTAAACTTGCGAGCGAGATGGGCCGCGTGCAGGACGATGCCGTATTCGTGTTCGACGAACCCACGATCGGCCTGCATCCGCTCGATGTTCAGGTGCTGCTGAGCGTGTTTGATGGCCTCGTTGCCAAGGGCGCCACGGTTATCGTGATCGAGCACGACCTCGACCTCATCCGTAACGCCGATTACGTGATCGACATGGGTCCGGGCGGTGGCGATGCCGGCGGACAAATCGTCTGCGTCGGCACGCCGGACGACACTGCGGCCTGCTCCGCAAGCATTACCGGTCGCTACCTATAACCGAATGTGACAAAGGGACAGTTCCTTTGTCACATTCCCGGAAAGCCTGTCTGGCGCAGGGCCTCGTAGAGGACGATGGCGGCGCTATTGGAGAGGTTGAGTGCGCTGATGCGGTAGTCGTTCGGGTCGACGAAGTTGCCGCAGATATCCTGCCGAAGGATGGTCTTGTGGCTGTCCTCGATATGTCCGAGTGCCTCCTCGTGGGCTTCCCAAACCTCGGCATTATCGAGTGAGTCGCAATCGCGCAGCATAGGAATGCGCTCGCAGCATGTGGGCGCCGCGGCGAGCAACTCTTCGGGAATCCCCGAGCTCTCGCTGCCAAAGACCAGATAGTCACCGTCGCGGTAGGTGCTTTGCGCATAGGTGCGGCGCGCCTTTTTGGTCAGCAGGTGCAGGCGCTCATCGGTGGGGGAGAGGGCGTTGCGCGCAAGGAAGTCCTCCCAGCCGGCATAGGTCGTCACGTCCAAGTTTTGCCAGTAGCCCAGGCCGGCGCGACGCACCGTCTTGTCGTCGAGCGAAAAGCTCAACGGCTCCACCAGATGCAGGCGGGCACCGGTAACCACGCAGGTGCGGCCGATATTGCCCGTATTGGCCGGAATCTCGGGCGCATACAGCACGATGTTGAACATGAATCTCCTTGGCTCAGAACGAAAAACCACCACGAAGGGACAGGCACCTTCGTGGTGGTTGGCGGCTACTTTGCGGACAAACGTCCGCTTCGATAAATCTAGGCGCGGTGCCAGTCGGTCAGACAGGCATCGAGGGCGGCGATGAGCGCATCCTTGTCCATGTGACGGCCGATGATGCACAGGCTCGTCATGCGGTCGCCCGTCTCGTCGTCCCAAATCTGCATGATCTCGGGGTTCTCGTCGATGATCTTCTGCTTTTCGCCCTCGGGCGCGGAGTCGACAAACAGGCCGTTTTCCATCAGGCGCATCTGGTGGCCAGCCTGCTCAAACATGTAGCACATGTCCGGATCGCCGGTCTGCCACAGCGGACCCTTGACGCGGATGACCTCGTCGGGCCACTCCTGCTCGACAAAATCGGTGAACTTCTGCAGGTCGAACGGCTTGCGGCGCGAGTACACAAAGGTCTCGATGTCGTACTCGAGTACCTCGGGGTCGTCGTGCTCCTCGGGATGCTCCATGGCCTCGATCCAGGCGGCGGAGTTGTAGGCGCGCATAAAGTCGAAGCGGTCGGTGTCGAGCAGCTCCTCCATGGGGACCTCGCCGTTTTGGGCCTCGACAATCACGGCGTCCTTCTGCAGGCTGCGCACGATGGCCTTGAGCTCGGCGATCTGCTCAGGCGTGACGGTATCGGTCTTGTTGAGGATCAGCGTGGAGCAAAACTCGATCTGCTGGATGAGCAGGCTCTCGATGTCGTCCTCGTCGATATCCTCTGCAAGCAGGTCGCGGCCGCCATTGAACTCATCGTACATGCGGGCGCAATCGACCACGGCCACGATGTTGTCGAGCGCGAGCTTGGGCTCGCCGTCCACCTTGGCCTCGTCGCAGAAGCTCGAGATGGTGTAGGCGATAGGGATGGGCTCGCAAATGCCCGAGGCCTCGATGATGATGTAATCGAAGTCGCCCGAATCGGCGATGCCCTGCAGCTGGTTGGCCAGGTCGTCCGAAAGCGTGCAGCAGATGCAGCCGTTGGTGAGCGGGATGAGGTCGTCGGTTTCGGAAAGGCCGCCGTCGGCGATGAGGCTGGCGTCGACGTTGATCTCGCCGATATCGTTGACGATCACGGCGGCGCGGATGCCGCCGTCGTTAGCGAGGATGTGGTTGAGCAGCGTGGTCTTGCCGGCACCGAGGTATCCGGTAAGCATGATAATCTTCACGGGTTTGTTGGGCATGTGCCCTCCTTTGTTAGACATGGCTTACAGTTGAATCATATGCCAAACGCCTGCTCTTATACCCACGCGCTGGCAAATAACACAGGCTACTCCCAGGCTCCCCACACATCGGGGCAATAACCGACGGTGGCCTTTTTGCCGTTGCGCACGATGGGCTCGGCTAGAACCTGCTGATTCTCGAGCAGTTTATCGAAGCGCTGGCTAGGGGTGAGGTGCTGGATGAGCGCGAGCGTCTCCTCGTCCTTAGCCTTGGGGTTGAGCAGCTTGTCGATGCCGCCGACCGCCTGCATCACGCTCGTGAGCTCGCCCTTGCTCATCTCCTTTTCCTTAAGGTCGATAAACTGCACCTTAATGCGGCGCTCCTTAAAATAACGCTGGGCCTTCTTGGTATCGAAGGACTTCTTAGTCCCGAAGATTTGCACGTTCATAGCATGTTCCGCCGTTCTAACGAATGAAGTTGGTCCTAGCGCGATCGGCCTGGGGGACTTCGATGCCGGCGGCACGTCCTGCCTCGATGCAGCGCAGGAGCCAGGCCATGTTTTTGCCGATGTTTCGCATGGTGGCAAGGCCCTCGGCATCCCCATCGGCGTCGCCGGGCACGCGGCCAAACACGTTGTTCCAGTAGGTGGAGGCAACCACGGGCATTTGCTTAATGGTGAAGTACTTGTTGAGCACATCGAAGGTGGTCGACGTGCCGCCGCGACGGGCGACGGCGACTGCGGCGCCGGGTTTGTGCTCAAAGGCATGCCCGCCTGCATAGAAGGCGCGATCGAGGGCCGAAAGGATGCGGCCGCTGGGGTGCGCGTAGTAGACGGGCGAGCCAAAGACAAAACCGTCGGCCTGCTCGGCGGCAGCGATGAGCTCGTTCACCACGTCGTCGTCAAAGGTACAGCGACCGCCAAGTTTGCCGCACTGACCGCAGCCGATGCAGTCGCGAATGGGCTTGGCGCCCAGCTGAAACACCTCGGTATCAATGCCTTCTGCATTAAGTTGCTCGGCGACTTCGGCGAGTGCGCGGGCGGTGTTGCCGTTTGCCTTGGGACTGCCATTGACCAAAAGAACCTTCATCACAAACTCCCTCTGCTTTTGGTGACTTCTGCAGAGGATTATCGCACGAGCGGGCGGATGGCGTGGGGCGCGATGCCGGCCCCGAGGGCCCACGGCAGGCTCGCCCACCAGGTACGTGCGGGATACGGTCCAGAGGATGTTGGAGTGCGGGGCCTCGTGCGAGCAGATTGTAAGGGGTCTGGGCGGGTCGCCCTCGATGGCGAGCTTTGAGGTCTTGGAAGGCGGGCTGCTGCGGAGGCTATGATTAATACTAAGGCGGTTGCTATCGAGTAATTCACACTTGGTTTGATTCGATTGTGAACGCGCAGCTAGGACGGAAAGCAAAGGAAGTTCTATGGAAACAGAGGATGCTGTCTGCTTGATAACTTCGATTGCCCTGATTCTTCTTTCAATCCAATACAGAAGAGGAAGATGGCTCAGCTCAATTGCTGGATATGATGTCACAAAAAGGGAGAGCGGGATTGATATACGCCCTTACGCAAAGTTGATTTCTTCTGTGACGTTATGGATGGGGCTGCTGTTTTTCTTGTGGGCGGTAGAGGGCTGGGTGCGCGATTGGAATACCAGTGTTTTTGAAGTTTTGGTTCTACTTCTGTTCAGCTTGGCCTCTTTGTCGTTCGCGCGGCTCGTTAGGTTTGTGTTTATGAGGCGATAGCCAGCGGAAGCGGGATGGACGACAAAATGGACCAATACAGCCAATTGTCAAAAGAATTTGATAGGGTTGGCTTAACAGATTTACTCGAGGGCATATCCGTGGCGGGGGATAGGTTTTATGTTGTTGAGCACTTATTTGCATCGGGTGAAGGAAACCAAGAGTATCGAAAACGGTGCCCCCGGGCCCCGGGAGGGACTGCGGGGGCGTTCGGCTAACTGCGGGTACGACCTATTTGCTCAATGTGTTCGGTTGAGATCGGAAATTAACCATCATGCGCCCCACGACGCTAGTCCAGCTTGGTGCCCGGTACTTGCGGCGCCTCTTTAAGCAGCGCTTTGAGTTCGTTCAAAATGGAAACGGGCTGACGGTCGACGCCGTCCAGATGG
>CAUCXP010000067.1 GCA_958446785.1 uncultured Collinsella sp.
AGCAACTACTACGTCACTAACAGCGGCTTTAACGTTGCCAAGTATGTGGTGGACGAGTATGTGTTCAACCGCCCGTTTGAGCCGGAGTTTGTGACGGCGCAGGACGAGGCGCTGTGGATGGTCGTCCCCATGGGCGTCGTCGACAAGTACGTCAAGGATCCCGAGCTGCGCGCTAAGGTGCATCGTCTGGACAAGGAAGGCAAGGGCGCCGACCCTTCGTTTATGAAGGGCGACTTTGTCTTTAACCGCTGGCTGCGCATGTGGCACACCAAGCTGCGCCACTTTAAGCTGTTCAAGACGTATTACAAGTAGATGAGTGCGGCGCCCGTCCGGTTTACATCGGGCGGGCGCGGGTATGATACGCGCAATTGCGCAAGCGTCACCAAGGAGGCGGCGATGGAAAAGCTGGGAGTTATCGGCGGCATGGGCGCCGAGGCCACGTCGTATTACTACGACCAGGTAGTGCGTCATACGGCTGCTGCCTGCGATCAGGAACATATCGACATGGTGGTGCTCTCCAAGTCGACCATGCCCGACCGCACGCTTGCCATTAAGACCGGCGAGCATGCCAAGCTGCTGGCGACCATGAAAGAGTGTGCCCAGGCACTCGAGTCGCTGGGCTGTGCGCACATTGCCATTCCCTGCAACACGTCGCACTACTTCTACGACCAGATCCAGTCGTTTACGAAGGTGCCGATTATTCACATGCCGCGTGAGTCGGTGCGCTATGCCCTTGCGGGTGCGGTGATGGGGGAGCGCGAGTTCGACCCCAACCTGAGTATGCCGGCCGAGTCGGTGCACAAGATTGGCATCATGGGCACCGACGGAACCGTGGGCGCGGGCGTCTACGGCCGCGAATGCGAGGCTGCGGGTGTTGAGGTCGTCTATCCCAGCGAGAAACGTCAGAACGATGTGATGTCGCTTATCTACGATGATGTGAAGGCCGGACGTGAGCCCGATATGGATAAGTTCGACCGCGTGATGTGGGAGTTCGCCCGTAGCGGCTGCGACCGTGTCATTCTGGCCTGCACCGAGCTATCGGTGCTGCAGAAGTATCGAGAGATGCCCGAGATCACCCTCGATGCCATGGATGTCCTGGTGCGCGAATCCATCATCCGCAGCGGCGCCCCCTACCGCCTCTAGCTTCCGACCTGTCAAAAAGGGACAGGTTAATTTTGGTAGGTTTTATCTGGTGAAACAGTAAAGGCCTCGGCTCGTTTGGTGCGAGCCGAGGCCTTTTGCGTTGGACGGTTGCTGTCGGTGGCGAACTAGAACAGGAAGCCGATGGCGATGAGGGCGATGCTGACGATGAGCACGGCGATGTCCAGGCCCTTGATGGGGTAGCGCTTGTACGAGCTGACGCGTGTGCGCAGATAGAAGCCGCGCTGTTCTGCCGCCAAGGCTGTGGCATCGGTCTTGCCCACGCTCGAGATGAGCAGTGGCACGCACAGTGGCAGCATGAGCTTAAGCTTCTTGATGGGGTTCTTGGTGTCGTACTCGACGCCGCGTGCGGTCTGCGCTTCCATGATGGCGTTCATCTCCTGACCAAACACCGGAACAAAGCGCAGCGCCGTGGTAAAGGTGAAGGCATAGCGATACGGTACGTGCAGCACCTCGACGCAGGCGTTGGCAAGGTCGTTGAGCTTGGTCACCATGAGCATGAGGATGAGTGGCAGCGCCACGCCCAGCAGGCGCAGACAGGCCTTCGATCCTGTGATGAGGCCCGTGTCGGTGATAAAGCCCCACACCACGTTGCCGTCGCGCATAAAGGCCAGCTGGAGCACCAGCATGATAAGCGCGAGCGGAATCAGCAACTTGAGCAACGAGAACAGACGGTCGACGACGCCGGCATAGGCACCCAGCGCAAGGGTGAGTACCAAAAAGCCCAGCAGCGCCACGTAGGTGTCGGACAAGAAGATGCCGACGATGATGGCGGCGGCGAGGCCCAATTTGACGACGGGGTTCAGGCGATGCAGTAGCGTATCGCCTGGCATGTAGTCGATGACGTTAACCACGGCGGACCATCTCCTTGGTAATGCGAACGACATCGCTGACCTCGCTCACCTGCGCAAAAGCGGGCGAGACGGAAGATGCCAGACGGCGCGAGAGTTCAATAACCTGGGGCGGCTCAACATAGGCACGCTGCATGAGATCGATGTTCGAGAATAGCTCGTGCGTGCGGCCGCGGTCGAGGATGCGACCGTCGGCCATTACCACAATGCGCTCGGCAAAATCCGAGACGACTTCCATATCGTGGCAGACCATAATCACGGCGCAGCCGCGCTCGGCCATGGTGCGCACCGTTTCCATGACGGTCATGCACTCGCGGTAATCAAGGCCGCTCGTGGGCTCGTCGAGCACGACGATCTTGGGCTCAACCACTACGACGGAGGCAAGCGCCACCATTTGTCGCTGACCGCGCGAGAGCGAGAAGGGCGCCTCGTCGGCCGGCAAGCCAAAGCGGTCGATGACGAGCTGGGCACGGCGCAGAGCCTCGGCACGGTCGATGCCGGCAAGCTCCAGGCCAAAAGCGACCTCGTCGAGTACGGTATCCTTGCAGATCTGGCGGTCGGGGTTTTGGAAGAGCGTTGCGACCTCGCGGGCAATGCGGCTCGTGGGAACGGCTGCGGTATCCAACCCCGTGACGCGCACGCTGCCCGAGGCGGGCTTAAGCAGGCCTGTGAGCAGCTTGGTGAGCGTGGTCTTGCCGGCACCGTTTTGGCCGACGATGCCCACGAGCTCGCCAGGATAGAGCGTCAGGCTTAGGTCGTGGACGGCGGCGCCGCCATTGGGATAGGCAAACTCAACGTGATCGAAGGTGAGCACGGGCTCGGCGTCCTTGGCATGAGGGCGCAACGACGGTGCATGCGGGGAGCCGGCGGGCGCCTGGGCTTCGCTGGCCGCGTGTGCGGGGTCGACGATGCCCGAAATCAGGCGCTCGGCCTCGTCGACATCCAAGCAAGGGGTACCGCTTACCAGGCCATCGGCCTCGAGGCTATTAAAGATACGCGTGACGCGAGGGCAGTCGACGCCGATGGCACGGAGCTCGTCGGTATGCGCGAAAACCTCGTGTGGCTCGCCCTGCAGCGCGATTTCGCCATGGTTGAGCACGAGCACGCGGTTGCAGTACTCCGAGAGCAGGGCGACCTTTTGCTCAACGACGACGATGGTGATTCCAAGTGCGCGGTTTGCCTCACGCAGCGTCTCGAAGACCAGCGTGGAGCTGGCAGGGTCGAGTGCCGCGGTGGGCTCGTCGAGAACCAAGACGCGCGGACGCATAGCGAGGATGGCGGCGATGGCTACCTTTTGCTTCTGTCCGCCCGAGAGGGTGGCAATCTCGCGGTCGCGCAGGTCGCTGATGCCGACGGTCTCGAGCGTTTCGCTCACGCGCTGCTCGATCTGGTCGTGGGGAACGCCAAAGTTCTCGAGGCCAAAGAGCATCTCGTCCTCGACGACCGAAGCGACCATCTGCGTGTCGATATCCTGCAGCACGCTGCCGACGATTTGCGACACGTCGGTGAGCGAGGCTTCGCAGGTGTCGTGGCCGTCAACCATGACGGACCCAAAGAACGTGCCGGTGTAGTGGTGGGGCACGGCACCTGACAGGCAGGCGGCAAGCGTGGACTTGCCGGCGCCCGAGGGTCCGATGATGCCGATGAAATCTCCCTTGTTCACGCTGAGCGAGATGTGGCTGAGCGCCCGCTCGGTTTGCGTGCCATAGGAGAACGAGACATCGTCGACGTTGATGATCGTTTCCATGGATACCTTTCATAGTCATTGGGGACGTTCTTACATGACTAGTCGTTTAAGAACGTCCCCAAGAGCTAGTTGTCTGGGACAGTCTTTGATGACGGGGCCGTGGAGTTGCGGCCCCGTCCATCATATCAGGCTATTTGTTGAGCACCTTGCGGAGGGGGAAGAAGAGGGCCTGGACCACGACGGCGTTGAAGACGGCAGTGCCGAGCACGATGGGCACCTTGGCGAGCGCCGTGGGCAGCGCGGCACCCATGATGACGGTGCCCAGGGCGGCGAAGAGGGCACCCGAGACCAGGGTGGTGAGCAGACCGGCGATGAAGGGGTTGACCTTGCTGCCGCCGATGTTTGACTTGACGAGCGCTGCCATCGTCAGCGCGCCGGCAAGCTCGGTGACAAAGTTGAGGCCAGGGATTGACGTGGTGATTTGGATAACGGCTGCCGACAGGATGCCAAAGATGGCGGCCTGGGCAAAGCTCGCCTGCGTGAGCGCGATGGCTAGGGCATAGGCGGCGATGATGAACTGAGGTTTAATTCCCGTAACCGCCAGAGCGTTGCCTACGGTCATGTTGAGGATAAAGCCGGCGGCAAGCAGGACGGCGAGCAGGACCAACGAGGTGATATCGAGGATGCCTTTGTCGGAAGCGGCGTTGGCAGAAATAGTACGAGCCTGAGTGCTGGTGGCCATGATGGGTTCCTTTCGGAGGGAATTTTGATATAGCAGTGCCTATGCCTTCAGATGAAGGTAGTCATTGGGGAAGTTTTTGAATGACTAGTCGTTTTTGAATAATGGAGCACGGAGACGGCTTTACGAGGGGCCCCAGGTTGGCGCGAAAGAGGAGCGAAGCGTACTTGGGTACGCGAGCGACGAATGAACGCCAAGATGGGGTGGCTCGTAAAGCCGAGCGGGTTAGTTGAGCCTAAGGGCCTTCTGGATGGGCAGGTAGAGGGCGCCGACCAGAATGGCGTTAAAGACGGCGGTCATGGCGACGACGGGCAGCATGGTGGCGGCGAGCTCGCCTACCACGCCGAGCATGGCCATCTTGATGACCATGAAGATGACGCCCGAGACAAAGGTGGTCAGGAAGGTTGCGACAATAGCGATGGCGGGCTTTACCTGACCGTTCTTGCCGGCGGCGTTGACGATGCCGGCCATGAGCATGGCGGCGATGCCCTCGGCGGCAAAATCGACGAACGGCGAAGTGGTGGTGATCTGGATCACGGCAGCCGAGATGAGGCCAATGACGAGCGCCTGGCCGATGTTGGGGCGAACGACCAGGATGGTGAGGCAGAAGGCCGAGATGATGAACTCGGGGCTGATCATGCCGCCCGAGATGCCCGAGATGGCCTTGCCGACGGTGAAGTTGAGGATGAAGCCGGCGGCGAGCAGGATGGCGAGCAGGACGAGGGCGCGGACATCGAGTTTGCCGCGGTCGGCGGTCTGGACGGTGCGGGGCTGGGTGGCGGTGGTGTTCTGAGACATGGTGAAAATCCTTTCGGAAGGGGAGTGCAAGAGAAAAGCGGGGGCGCGTGATGCGAATGCGATCGGGCTCGAGATAGAAAAAGGCCCCCGGTCGAAACCGGAGGCCTTCTAATCACCTAGAGCGCAAAAACAGGCGTGAGGGACTCACTGTCGACCGATCGTATTCGCATCACGCCACCACCAGTTGTTAAGAGACGTCATCGTGTTCTTCATGTCGGTGGCTCCTTTCGTGATGCCATGGCGCGGTCGCACCTAGTTGCTGTTGCGCTGCACTATAGCACAGCAAAGTGTGTGCGGGGAAATCTTTTTTGAAAAGATTTCAGGCGGGTTTCCCGTCGGTCAAAAGGCGGGTTAAGCGGGCGAGGCTGCCATTGCTGCCTTGCCCGCTCAGCTAGGACGTTACTCCTTATTGCGACGGTAGAGGAAGTAACCGCCTGCGGAGATGACGACAACGCCAGCGATGGCGAATGCGGCCACCATGCGGCCATCAAAACGATCGCCAGTGGTGGGCAGGCCGCCCTTGGTGTTCGTCTTGTTGGTGGTTACCGTGGTCGTGGTGTCCGACTTGCCAGGCTTCTCGGGCTTGGTGGTGGGCTGCTCGGGCTTAGCGGGCTGCTCGGGCTTAGCGGGCTGCTCGGGAGTGCCAGGCTGCTCAGGAGTGCCGGGCTGATCCGGGGTGACCGGATCGGTGGCAAGAGCATCCTTGGCGTAGGTGATGGACACCTTGAGGCCGTTGGTCTCAGTGTTCAGATCGCTCGGAGTGAAGGGCTCGTCAAAGTTTCCGGCCTTCTGATAGGTGCGCATCTCCTGGAGCAGGGCCTTGCACTTGACGTAGGTGTTCTCGGTAGCAGCCTTGCCGGCCTTATTGGCCAGAGCGGTGCGGCCCTCGGTGGTCGTTTCGGCCAGCATGGCGGCGTCAACTTCCTTGTTCTGCTCGATGAGCTCATTCTGGAGCGCATCGAGGTAGGCACGGACGCTGATACCAAGGGTGTCAGGGTTCTCAAAGCAGAGCGAGCTGATGTCCATGAGAACGTAGTTGATTGAGTTCTCGGGCTCCTCGTTGTTTACGATGTCGGTCTCTTCGCAGTGCTCGAAGGAGACGGTCTGATCGCTGAAGTACGGGCTGACCTCAGTTATCAGAGCGGAGTACAACGGGATGGCGACGGAGTACGCAGCGCGGGAGAGCATCTCCCACTGGATGGTGGCAACCTGGGGATCAAGGCCGCGACGAATCTGGAAGAGGTTGATCTCGGTGTTGCGCTCGGTGCCGATGGCGTAGGCGCCGTCGGTGTTGGCGTTAAGGCCGGGGACATTTTCGCCGCGGTTGCCAAAGGCACGAATCAGCTCAAAGGTGCTCCAGCCAGACTTGCCAGGCTTGAAGAACAAGGGCTGGATCTCGCTGACGGATGCGCCGACGCTGCCGTTGTCGTTGACGATGGTGTAGTCGGCGTCCTTGGTAAGCGGGTTCATGAAGTAGTCTCGGCCCTGGACATAGCGAGTCCACTGATGCATGCCAGTCTTATCGAGTCTCTCGCCATAGGTTCTGGCAACATCGAACTTGCCGTCGGTGTACTCGGCGAAGCCCTTCTCCTCGGGCATGGACTGGATGGCCTTGGAGTGGAGGCAGTTCTCGGTGTCGTCGAGGTCGACATCGTAGTTGAGGCTCCCGATATTAGGGTTGAGCGACGCGACGTCATCAGCGAGCTTCATGGCAATCCACTGATGCCCGGAAAGTGCGGCGAACAGCCAGGTCTCGTTGCTGTCGGCGATGACAATCTGGTCGTTGGAGCAGACGCCCTGCTGGTCAATCAGACTGCCGATAAGCTCGACGCCCTCACGGGCCGTGGCGCTTTCGCCCAGGATAACGCTGGCGTAGCTGTACTCACCCAAGCCATTCGTCAGGGGGTCCACAGCTTTGACATCTGCATTCATGCTGGTGCTTAGCGTGGCGGAACAGGAGACGCCCTTCTCGTTGATGCCTGCTTCGGAGTAGGCATCCCAACGCTCATCCCACTGCGAGGGGTGATCGCGCACATAGCTGTAGCGATACGTGGTTTTGTTTGAGGTGTATACGAACCCGGACTCATCGGAGCTGTAGGTGAAGCCGGGGGCGTGCGAATCCTCGATGCCAAAGTGCTTGAGGTAGCGTTTGCCATAGTCCTCGGCGCGGCCATAATACGTATTGCCGTCGGCCGTAAGGTTCTTGCCCATGTACATCTGCGTGCAGGCGAGCGCAGACGTCGGCA
>CAUCXP010000068.1 GCA_958446785.1 uncultured Collinsella sp.
GGCCACGGTGCTCACCGCTAACCCGGGCGGCGACCGCGTGGAGATCTTTATCGAGCAGGTGGACGGGCGCGTGCTGCGTGCCGAGGTACCTGCCAAGGTCAACGCGCGTTCGATTCCGCTGCTGGCCGAGGCCAAGGCCATTGTGGGTAACCAGGGCCGCGTGACGGTGATCTAAGCTACCCCGGGTGAGATTGGAGGAAGTGATGGCGCAGGGGACGTTTGTGCAGGCGCTTCGCAAAGAGGCGGCGTTGAGCGGCACCTTTATGAAGGGGCGTTCGCTCATGCTCAACGGCGCCGTGCTGTCGATCGAGGACAGCGGCTCGCGCTTCTCCAAAAACGTGACGGTCGAGGGCTCGGTGCGCGGTTCGCGTGGCGACCTGTACAAGACGCACGTGGCGCTCGACATGGACGAGCACGAGGTGATCGACTACGACTGCGATTGCCCCGCCGCCTATCGTTACCCCGGTATGTGCAAGCACGCTATTGCCACGGCTCTGGCGTATTTGGATGCCAGCGGCGCCGAGCCCGTCGAAGGTTTGCGCACGCCGGTTCGCACGTTTACGGCGCAGTCGAAACAGCCCGCGCGCACCGCACCCAAAGCGCCGGCCGTCAACCCCAACTTTCCCTTTCCGGCGCCCGTCCCCACGAGCCCGAGCCTTGTGGCGGCGCTCTCCGATCTTTCGGACGCGCGCATGGATGAGCTGGCGAGCATGCGCCGCAAGCTTGCCGGTGCCGTTGATCCCGACGCCCCCAAAGCGGCATTGGAGCCCTCGTTGGTGCCGTACTACAATCCGCTGTTCGCTGACCGCTTTAGCTGGGCGCTCGAGTTCCGCATTCGCTGTGGATCGGTCTCCTACGTGGTCAAGGACATCGACGGCATGGCCGATGCCTACGTGCGCGGCGGCACGTTCTCCTATGGCAAGAAGCTCACGTTTGTCCATTTACCTGAGGCCTTTGACGAAACATCGGCAAAGCTGCTCAACCTTGTTGTGACGACAGTTGCCTATCTCGATGACATCACAAGCTCGCGTTCGGCGTCGTACGACTTTGCCCGCAGCGGTTTTGTTGCCGAGCGTCAGTTGCCGCTGTCCGAGCATAGCATCGTATATGTGCTGGACCTGCTGCGCGGCCAGACCATCTCCTTTGAGCCCGCCTGGTCGCGGGGGATGACGACGCATCGCACCTACGACGTGGCGGTTGAGCTGTCTCCGCAAGGGGAGGACGAGGCATCCGCTAAGCGCCCACCGCTGCTTGCCGCCAAAATCGCGCCGGCGGCTGGTGGTAGCTATGACCTGCGCCTGCCCGCCGATATGTACTGCTTTGCGTCGGGCGATGCCGCCTACTTGGTTGACACGCGCCGCGCGCGCCGTACCGACGCTGCATTTGCTCAGCATGCCGCACCTTTTTTGTCGCGCTTGCTGCCGTGCCGCACGCCCGCCCATATTGCCGCCGAGCAGGTGGGTGAGTTCTGCCGTATGGCGCTGCCCATTTTGCGCGACTATACCGACCTCACCGCGCCCGCCGCGCTCGATACTGTGGCACCCGAGGCGAGCTTTGCCATGGCAATCGGCGTCGACGATGGTCTTGTGACCTGCAAAATTACGGTTACCTACGGCGATTGGTCGGCTGATCTCTTTAGTCTTGGTGCTCCGGGCAGTCCTTTCGAAGAGCAACGCCCCGGCGTTCCGCCCCGCGATACGCTGGCGGAGTTTCGCGTTATGGACACGGCTGCCATGTACTTCGATTTCTACGAGGGCGGCCTGGCGTTTGAGGAGCGCGATGACGAGAGCCTGTTCCACTTGCTGACCGAGGGCCTGTCTGCCCTGTCCGAGCTGGGCGAGGTCATGCTCAGCGACCGTCTGCGCCAGATTTCGGTCCGCCCTGCGCCCAAGCTCTCGGTGCGCGCGACCGTCAAGAGTAACCTGCTCGATGTCGAACTGGGCGCGAGCGGCCTTTCGGCGGCAGATCTTGCCATCTATCTGGACTCGTACAAGCGCCACCAGACGTTCGCGCGCCTGACGTCCGGCGACATCGTGCGCCTGGATGAGGGAGCGCGTGCCGCGTTTGGTCTTGCCGAGGACCTAGGCGTCGATGCCGTCGACCTGCTCGACGGCGTGTCGCTTCCCGCGTCGAGTACCCTTTTTGTCGATAGCATGCTCGCACGCACGCCGGCGCTCGAGGCCGATCGCGACGCTGCGTTCCGCCGCACCGTCGAGCGCCTGGACACGCTCGGCAAGATGGACTTTACGGTGCCGGCATCGCTCAAGGCAACGATGCGCGGCTACCAGGTCGACGGATACCAGTGGCTCGGCTCGCTCGAACACCTGGGCCTTGGCGGCATCTTGGCCGACGACATGGGCCTGGGCAAAACGCTCCAGATGATCGCGCATATCCTGGCGCGCGTGGAGGCGGGGGACACCAAGCCCACGCTCGTGGTATGCCCGGCCTCACTCGTGTACAACTGGACTGCCGAGCTGGAGCGCTTTGCCCCGTCGCTCGATGTGTGCGCCATTGTGGGCGCCAAGGCTCAACGTCGTGTACAGATTGCCGGCGTGGCCGAGCATAACGTGGTCGTAACGTCGTATGACCTTATGCGGCGCGATATCGACGAGTACGTCGAGCAGGATTTTGCCCGCGTGGTGCTCGATGAGGCACAGTACATTAAAAATCCGCTCACGCAGGTGGCGCGCGCTGCCAAGCGCCTGCCTGCCGGCGTGCGCTTTGCCCTGACGGGCACGCCCATCGAAAACCGCCTGTCCGAGCTCTGGAGCATCTTCGACTTTTTGATGCCGGGCCTTTTGGGGACGCGCGAGTCGTTTGCCAAGCGCTTTGAGAGCCCGGTCGAGCACGCCGAGGGTGACAGTGCCGCTCGCCTGCAGGCGCTCGTGTCGCCGTTTGTGCTACGCCGCGTAAAGGAAGACGTGGTGGCCGATCTACCCGAAAAGATCGAGGACACCGTCATGGCACAGCTCACCGGCGAGCAGCGCAAGCTCTACCTGGCCAACCAGGACCGCATCGCCCAGCAGGTGCAGCACCGCGAGGCATCCGAGTTTAAAAAAGACAAGCTCAAAGTGCTCGCCGAGCTCACCAAGCTGCGCCAGATCTGCTGCGACCCGCGTCTACACTACGAGGATTACAAGGCGGGGAGCGCCAAGCTCGATACGTGCATGGAGCTCGTGCACGGCGCACTCGACGGCGGGCATCGCATCCTGTTGTTCAGCCAGTTTACGGGCATGCTCGATATCATCGGCAAGCGCTTGGCCAAGGAGGACATCGCCTTCCTTAAGCTCACGGGCGCTTCGTCTAAGGAGAGCCGCGCCAAGATGGTCGCGCAGTTCCAAGCGGGCGAGGTTCCGGTCTTTTTGATTTCGCTCAAGGCGGGCGGCGTGGGCCTCAACCTGACGGCGGCCGACGTGGTCATTCACTACGACCCGTGGTGGAACGTGGCGGCGCAGGACCAAGCGACCGACCGCGCGCATCGTATTGGCCAGCAACATACCGTGACCGTGTACAAGCTCATCGCCAAGGACACGATCGAGGAACGCATTATGCAGATGCAGGAGTCCAAGCGCGACCTGGTCAACAGCGTGCTTGGCGGCGACGGCATCTCGTCGGCGCTGTTCACGCGCGAGGATGTTCTGGCACTGCTCGGCGGTGACGGTCGCTAGCCGCGCGCGGGGTGGGACTGCTGGAGTGGGCAGGACGGTCGACGCATTTTGGCCCGACCGCTTGCCTGATCCGTTATGTGTTCATTTGCAATGCCGTGGATGGTTTGTCTGCCTTTGGGCATAAGAACCATCAAGAACATTGGCACATCAGAAAAGGAGAACATCATAGCGAAATTCTTTAAGGACCCCGACGGTAAGCTCATCGCCGCCCTTGGCAACGACGTTGCAACCCCTGCCGGCTGCACGGAGCTGACCGCGAACACCGAGGACGCGGCGCACGAGAAGCACGTGCCTGTTGTCGAGACCGAGCGCGACGGTCACGTGATCCGCGCACGCGTGGGCTCGGTCGAACATCCCAGCCTGCCCGAGCACTATATTGAGTGGATCGCCCTTGAGGCTGAGGGCCGTCTGGAGATCCATTACCTTGAGCCCGGCATGAAGCCCGCGACGTTTTTTGCCGGCGGTTCCAAGACCGGTACCGTCTATGCCTACTGCAACCTGCACGGGCTGTGGTCCGCGACGTTCTAGGAGCGCGCCCCCGCTCGGGGTATCATAGCTAGCATATGCACATGCGAGCGCCGACTGCATTATGCGGCCGGCGCTTTTACTGCGACAACGATGGTTTACGACGGAAAGGGCTGAGCCATGAAGTTCGCGCTTGCACAGATCGATATGCGCCTGGGTGATATTGAGGGCATTTGCGGCCGCATCGAGGACCAGGCTCGTCTGGCCCACGGGCGCGGGGCGCGCGTGCTGTGCGTTCCGGCTCCGCTCTTTATGGGCGCCATGCCCGGGGGCCTGGTGGGCGCTGCCGACTTTGAGCACGACATGCTTGCCGGCTTGACTGGTGTCGCCGAGCGCATCCAGGAGCTTGACATGATCTGCATCGTGCCCGCGGCGGTTTCGTTTGAGGGTCAGCCGCTGCTCGACTACATGATGCTCAAGGACGGTCATGTGGTGCCGGCGCGTTCGAGCATTGCCCTGCAGCGCGGCGAGAACAATGATACGCGCTGGGCGCCGCCGGTGTTTGACGTGGACGGCGTGCGCATCGCCGTGGTGTTTGACCTGGACCGCGAACTCGAGATGCTGCCGACTGGCGTCGACCTCATTGCGTATTTCCAATTCAACGCGTTTGACATGACCGACCGCGAGACTGCTGCCATTGCCGCCGTACGCAGCGGCGCCTACCGCAAGATCGCATCCAAGCGCAGCGTGTGGTTTGCCTGCATGGCGCCGGTCGGTGCCTATGACGAGTCGGTGTATACCGGCGGTTCGTTTGTGCTCGACGACTGCGGCCGCGTGGTGGCCCAGGCGCCGTGTTTTGAGGAGAGCCTGCTGGTTCAGGAGATTCAGCGCGGCGTGATGCTCGATGCCCTGGAAGATCACGAACTGCCCGAGTTTCGTTCCGAGGAGTGGCTGTGGCAGGCGCTGGTGCTCGCTGTGCGCGACAACGCCCGAGCCCACGGTGCGTCGCGTGCTGTGGTGGCACTCGAGGGTGACTTGCCGTCGTCCCTGCTGGCGGCGCTGGCCGTCGACGCTCTGGGCCCGCGTAATGTGATTGGCCTGGTGCTGGGGCGCAACCGTATTTTTACGCCGGCGCAGGAGGAGGTGGAGGCCGCCCGCTGTGCCGCCGTCCGCGCCATCGCCGAGCGTCTGCACATTCGCACCGTCGAGCGCGATGCACCGGATGCGGCGCGTGTGCTCGATCGCGACGTGTCGGCGGGCGATGCCGAGCGTCTGCGCTCGCGCACGTTGGGCCTCATGCTGGAGGACACGGCGCTCGAGCTGGGTGCGATGGCGCTGAGCCCGCTGTCCAAAACCGAGTACGCGCTGGCGGCGCCCGCCCTTTCCGGCGGCTACCAGGGCGACTTTGCGCCCTTTGGCGATGTGTATCTGTCGACGCTTGAGTTTGTGGCACGTGTGCGCAACCGCACGTCTGCCGTGGTGCCCCAAGAGCTCGTGACGCTCAACGCGGTGGAGGATTGCATGGAACGCGTGCTGGCGCAAGCGCTCTCGACGCTCGACGGTCCGGTCGACATGCTCGACCGCGCGGCGCAGCTGCTCGGTGGGCTCGAACCGGGTGAGGTCGATGGTGCGCTCGAGGCGCACGTGGACCGCAATCGATCTTTCGACGACATCCCGATGGCCGCTGGCAAGCCTGAGGCCTGCTCGCTGCTGCTGATGCTCGTTCGACAGGGTGAGGCTGCCCGCCGCATATTGCCGACGGCACCGATCGTCTCGTCCCGCTCGTTTGCCGAGCGCTCTTGGCCGTACATGCTCGCCTGGTCCGACCTGGGGCTTAATGGCAAGGAGCGTATGTCGGTCGATTCGCTGGCGCGCGCCGAGGTGCGCCGTTTTGCTGACGAGGATACGAGTGAGCGCATGCGAAACGAGATGATGGGCGTGCTGGGCGAGCTACTGGGTATTTCGCCCGAGCAGATGGAGGAGCTGCGCTCCGAGGACGGTCAGCGTCGTTTGCACGAGGGAATGAAGAAGTTCGAGGGCGAGGTTCAGGACGCCATCGATAAGATGATGGGCGGTCAGGGCGGCTCGCAAGGTGGTCCCCAGGGTGGTCCGATGCCGCATCCGCCGGTGGATCCCCGACAGTTCCCATTCTTCTCGCAGAACTAAACTGGGGACGGGGCCAAGGTTACGCGGTTTTGCCAAACCGCGTAACGAGTCGACGCTGCGCGAGCCCCTGTCGGGCAATCTGCCGCTCAAACCGTCGCTTGCGTACAGAAGTACGCGGCGCTCCTCTTTCGCGACACCTTGCCACGGCAGGGACTCGCTCGCTGACTTATGCTCAACCTATGGTTCAACCTTGCTTGTTAGATACGGTCGCTGTTGTGTTATTCTAGAACAGACGTTCGTGAATAGTGCGCGAGGCCTTGTCTTGCGCCGTACTTGTGGCGAGGGGAGGTTGGCTTGGTCATTTTGGGTATCGACCCCGGTTTGGCCCATACGGGTTGGGGGATTATCGAGGAGCGGCGTGGCGAGGTTCGCTGCCGTGCCTACGGTTGTATCGAGACCAGCGCGGGTAGTCCGCTCGCGGTGCGCCTGTCGCATATCGCCCGCGACCTCAAGGGTGTCGTGGAGCGTTATCGACCCGATACCGCTGCCATCGAGAGCATCTACTTTGGCGCTAATGTCCGCTCGGCAATCCCCACGGCACATGCCCGCGGTGCCGCGCTCGTGGCGCTTTCGGAGTGCGCGCTCGAGATCGGCGAGTACACGCCTATGCAGATCAAGCAGGCTGTGGTGGGTACCGGTGCCGCAGATAAGCGGCAGGTCGCCTACATGGTGCGCACGCTCACGCAGCTCGATCACGACCCGCATCCCGACCATGCCGCCGATGCCCTGGCCTGCGCCATCTGCCACGTTAACCTCAGCCGCACCCGGGCGCTTACCGGCGGCGAGTTCTATCAACAGAGAGGAACCGGATACTGATGATCTCCCAGCTCCACGGAACGCTTGTCGAGGCCACGATGAGCTCTGCTGTCGTCGATGTGTCGGGCGTTGGCTTTGAGCTCGGCATCTCGGGCAGCACTGCGGCCACGTTGCCGACGCCCGGCGGCGAGGTCCGCCTCTACACGCGTATGCAGGTGCGCGAGGACGCCATGACACTTTTCGGTTTTTCCTCTAAGGATGAGCGCACGATGTTCGATCGGCTCGTGTCTGTCTCGGGCGTTGGCCCGCGCTTGGCGCTCGCCGTGCTTTCCACCTATACCGTGGGGCAATTGTATTCGCTGGTGATGGTCGAGGACGACAAGGGCATGGCCAA
>CAUCXP010000069.1 GCA_958446785.1 uncultured Collinsella sp.
GGTGTCGCTCGAGCGCATGATGAGCTGTGGCTTTGGCGCCTGCAACACCTGCAATGTCGAGACGGTCGACGGTATGAAGGGTGCTTGCATGTGCGGCCCCGTGTTCGATGCTTCCAAGGTGGTGGTCTTCTAGTGGGTACCGTGAACATGGCCGTCGATTTCGGCGGCGTCAAGATGCAGAACCCCATCAACACTGCAGCCGGTACCTTTGGCTACGGTTGGCAGTTCCAGAACTTCTTTGATGTTTCCCAGCTGGGCGCCATCACCACCAAGGGTTGCGCTGCCGAGCCCTGGCCCGGCAACCCCGCGCCCCGCATGGCCGAGATCCCCGGCGGTATGATCAACTCCGTGGGCCTTCAGAACCCCGGCGTGGCCGCCTTTGCTCGCGAGTCCGGTCCGTGGCTCGAGCAGCTCTCCAAGGACGGCTGCCAGGTCATCTGTCAGGTTGCCGGCCACTCCGTTGACGAGTTTGTCCGCGCACTCGAGATGTATGTCGAGCTGTGCCCCTGGGCTGCCGGCTACGAGATCAACGTGAGCTGCCCCAATATCGCCGCCGGCGGTGCCGCCATGGGCTCCACGCCCGAGGGCGCCTCTTCCGTTATGGCTGCCTGTCGCAAGGTGACCGATAAGCCGCTGTTCGTGAAGATGGCGCCGGTCAACGTCGCCGAGATCGCCAAGGCCCTCGAGGCCGCCGGCGCCGACGGCCTTTCGGTCATCAACTCCATCCAGGGCATGGCCATCGACGTCCATACCCGCAAGTCCCGCGTGGCCAAGCCCAAGGGCGGCCTTTCGGGCCCACTGTGCCACCACATCGCCGTGCGCATGGTCTGGGAGGTTGCCCAGGCCGTCGATATCCCCATCAACGGTGTCGGCGGTGTCATGACCGGCGAAGATGCGGCCGAGTTTATCCTGGCCGGCGCCGCCTGCGTGTCGGTCGGCATGGCCAACTTCGTCGATCCGTGCGCTTCGCTCAAGATCGCGCACGAGCTCGAGACCTGGGCCGAGTCCCAGGGCGTGAAGGACATCAACGAACTGGTAGGTGCGTTCGAATGCTAGAGACCGATGCCCGCGACCGTGTTATCGTCGCCCTCGACTGCGACCGTGAGCGTGCGCTCGAGCTTGCCCACGAGCTTTCGGGCCATGCCGCCTGGCTCAAGGTTGGCATGACGCTCTATTACGCCGAGGGTCCCCAGATCGTCAAGACCTTTAAGGACCTGGGCTTTAAGGTCTTTCTTGACCTTAAGTTTCATGATATTCCGCATCAGGTTCGCGGTGCCGCCCGCTCGGCCTCGCTTGCCGGTGCCGATCTGCTTTCGGTCCACGGCTTGGGTTCGGGCGCCATGCTCGCTGCCTGCCGCGAGGGCGCCGAGGAGGCGCGCGAGGACCGCGCCAAGCTCGTCGCCATCACCGTGCTCACGAGCATGAACCAGGATGCCTTGAGCGAGATCGGCGTCGAGTCGCCCGTGGCCGAGGAGGCCGCCCGCCTGGCAAAGCTCGCTCAGGCCAACGGCATCGACGGTATCGTGTGCTCGCCGATGGAGGCTCACGACATGCGTGAGCTGCTGGGTCCCGATGCCCTGATCGTGACTCCGGGTGTGCGTCCGGTGGGTGCCGCCCTTGGTGACCAGTCCCGCGTGGCGACGCCTTCCCAGGCTATCGAGCGTGGCGCAAGCCACATTGTGGTGGGCCGTCCCATCACCGGCGCCGACGATCCGGTTGCCGCCTTTGACGCTATTGTCGCTGAGCTGGTCGAAAACGTCGCCTAAAAGATTCCCCTAAGTCACCACTTTTGGGTCTCATTAGCACAAAATAGCCCCTGTGCCTGCGTAAACTTTCCCATCCTTTGTGTGGAATCGCAGGTCAGGGGCTTAACTTTGGGCGCAGTATATTGCACTTTTTGCGGGTATCGTCTAACCTATGGAGCCGCGATTGGGCATTTTGTACGTTCTACGTGCTAAAATGCCAATTATTGAATCAGATATAACCCAACTTTTTGGAGGTACGAATGGCACTCCCTCAGCTTACCGATGAGCAGCGCAAGCAGGCTCTTGAGAAGGCTGCTGCCGCACGTCACGCCCGCGCTGAGCTTCGCGAGCAGATCAAGAAGGGCGAGAAGTCCCTCGAGTCCGTGCTCAACTCCGATGACCCCATCGCTTCCCGCATGAAGGTTTCCACCCTCATCGAGTCTCTCCCTGGTTATGGCAAGGCCAAGGCCGCCAAGATCATGGAGGAGCTCGGTATCTCCGCTACTCGTCGCGTCCAGGGCCTCGGCGTCCGTCAGCGCGAGCAGCTCCTCGAGCAGCTGACCAAATAAGTGAGCGCTCAGGATTCCAAGCTCTTTGTGATTTCTGGACCGTCAGGCGCAGGCAAGGGTACGCTCGTCACTCGTGTGCGCGAGCGCCGCTCGAACCTGGGTCTGACGGTTTCGGCTACCACGCGAGCACCACGCAAAGGTGAGGTCGACGGCGTCAACTACTTTTTTCTGACGCGCGAGGAGTTCGACCGCCGCGTGGCAAACGGTGAGTTTGTTGAGTGGGCCGAGGTCCACGGTAATTGCTACGGCACGTTGGTGAGCGAGGTCACATCCAAGCTCGCCTCGGGCTCGTCTCTGATTTTGGAGATCGATGTCCAGGGCGCCCTGCAGGTGAAGGAGCGTTTCCCCGAGGCCGTGCTGATCTTTATCAAGCCGCCTTCGCTTGAGGTGCTCCGCGAGCGTCTAGTCGGTCGCGGTACCGAGACGCCCGAGACGATTGAGCTGCGTATGGCAAACGCCGCCGATGAGCTTGCCCTTGCCGACCGCTACGACGACGTCGTGGTGAATGACGATCTCGACCGCGCGACCGATGAGCTCGTTCGCGTTCTCGATATGCATGAAAGGATCTGAGGTCCGTGTCCGTTGTAAAGCCTTGCATTGACGATCTTCTGGAGAAGACCGATCACAACCGCTTCCTGCTCGCTTCGCTTGCCTCCAAGCGCGCCTGCGACATCAATAGCATGCTGCGTGGCCAGCACAACCGCGTGCTTGCCGTCCAGGATGTCGATGACATCACCATCGGGCTTTCCGGTGCCGATACCATCTCGATGGCTATGGACGAGATTGTCGACGGTGACATCTCTTACGACGAGGCCCGTTACGAGAAGGCGCTCGGCCACAAGGTTGCTGAAGCCTAAATGGCGGCTCGCGTCTGCCTAGTCCACTATCACGAGGTTGGGCTGAAGGGCAAGAACCGCGCACATTTTGAGCATATCCTCATGGATAACATCAAGGCGGCCTTGGCCGCCTTTTCCGTGAATGCCGTGTCTCGAATTTCCGGTTATATCCTCGTGACCTTTAACGAGCATCAGGCCGACGAGGCGGCGCGTGTCATCCGCACCGTCCCCGGCGTTGCCCGTGTGTCTTTGGCGTATCACACCAACCGCGACCCGCAGGAGTACTGCGCCGCCGCTGTGAAGGCGCTGCGCGAGTTTGGTTCCTTTGATTCGTTTAAGGTGCACGCCAAGCGCTCCAATACTGACTATGAGCTCACCTCGATCGATATCAATCGTCAGGTGGGCGAGGTGCTATGTGAGGCCTTTCCCGATAAAAAGGTTCAAATGCACGACCCCGATGCGATGGTGCACGTACTGGTGGTCCAGGGTAGCGTTTATGTGTACGCGCGCTCCGAGCGCGGCGTGGGCGGTCTGCCGGTGGGTTCTGCCGACAAGGTCGTGACGCTGCTGTCGTCGGGTATCGATTCTCCGGTGGCGACCTGGATGCTCGCGCGTCGCGGCGCGGTGTGCGTGCCGGTGCATTTCTCCGGTCGTCCGCAGACGCCTGATACGAGCGAGTATTTGGTGCAGGACATCATCCGTGCGCTTGAGCCGGGTGTCCAGATCGGCCGCCTGTACGTGGTGCCGTTTGGCGACTGCCAGCGTGAGATTTCGGTCACCTGCCCCAGCAACCTGCGTGTGATCATGTATCGTCGCATTATGTATTCGGTTGCCGAGCGCATTGCGCACATCGAGGGCGCCAAGGCCATCGTTACGGGCGAATCGCTTGGGCAGGTTGCCTCCCAAACGCTTGAGAACATCATGGCCGTCAACGAGGCCGTGAAGATCCCCGTGTTCCGTCCTCTCATCGGTTCGGACAAGCAGGAGATCATCGCGCGTGCTGAGGAGATCGGTACGTTCGATATCTCGACTGAGGCCGCTCCCGACTGCTGCACGCTGTTTATGCCGCGCCGACCCGAGACGCACGCTAAACTCGATGCCGTGCATGAGGCCTGGGAACTGTTTGATCACGAGGAGATGATTGAGCGCCTGCTCAAGCAGACCGAGTACATCGACTTCGAGAGCAACACATATAAGGCCCCTAAGACCTTAAAACGCAAACATTCGGAGCTTGCTCCGCGTGAGATTTACCAAGATTACGAGTAAATTTGTGCATAGACCGACGATGCGCCTGCATCGTCGGTCATTTGCTATCTGGGCATTTTGCGGCTAAGCGTTCATTTGCTGACGTGTGCCTGAATAAATGGACAGATTTGTGCAAGGTTTTGGTCGGTTTTTGGTTTGACCGCAAAAACCGGTTTTGGGGCGTGGCTGTTGTGGAGCTCCTTTCCTGACACGATGGTGTTGGGAGGTTTTGCTATGGCGCAGCGCGAACAACACGAACGAGTCAAAAAGATGGACCGCTGGGCGGGCAAACTGCTCGGTCATAAGGCAGTGGTGATGGCGATACTGGTCGTCATTGCGATGGCGAGTGGGCTGGCGATGGCGAACCTTGGCGGCGGTGCCGGCGGTGTGTCGTTTGAGCGCACTGATGGTTCGGGCACGTTAGTGGAGCCGGGATCCGGCGATGCTTCGAGTGGAAAGACATCTGAAGGCTCTTCGCCTAAGGCGTCTGCCGCGGCAGAGGTCTATGTCGATGTTGATGGCGCCGTGGTGTCACCCGGTGTATATCGCCTCAAAGACGGGGCGCGGGTGGCTCAGGCGATTGATGCCGCCGGTGGGCTGGCGCCCGAAGCAGACGTTACGGGGCTTAATCGTGCATCCAAGGTCACTGATGGACAAAAAATTCACGTTCCAACGGTAGGGGAGCAGCAGGTGTCCATTGCGGAAGCCGGTGTTGATGGTGGGACTTCCGCATCATCAGGCGTCGGTGGCGCAACAGGCCTAGTAAACATTAATACGGCAAGCTCGGCAGAGCTGCAGACGCTCTCGGGAATCGGTCCCTCAATGGCACAGTCGATTATCGATGAACGGACAAAGAACGGTGCTTTTGCTTCGGTTGACGATCTGATGCGCGTGTCGGGAATCGGCGAGAAGAAGCTTGCCAAAATCAAAGATTGCATCTGCGTATGAGTACGACCGAGCGAGAGCACGTGATGCCTCCGCGGCCCCTGATTCCGTGGACGATGGCCCTGTGTGCCGGCATGTGCGTGAGCTGCGCCTTGGTGCTCAGCATAGCCGCTGATGCGCTGCTGAGGGAGCAGGCGACGACGGTCGGGCCGCTATGGGCCATTCCCGTTGCGGCAGCGGTTTTCGTTGTGCTGGCTCACTCTTGTGCGCGGCTTGCCCCTTTGAAGCGGTGGCTGTATGCCGCGTCCGTCGGTCTCGTGGCGGGAGCGGTCGTCTCGGCGTGGTGGGCTGTGGGTGCGCTCAGCGCCTCGAAGGCGCTCGACGGTCGAGCGGCAAGCGGCCTCGAGTTTGTCGTGCAGGGTGATCCATCCATAAACGACGACGTGTATTCCTATACCTGCGAGGCACGCGCGGACGGTAAGAACTTGGCAACGGTTCGCCTATCGTGTGATCGTGAGCTCAAGGTCGGGGCGCACGTGCGTGTTATCGGTCGCGTTTCACGTTTTGAGAACGATGCATATGGACGATCGCGCGTGCTCCGAGGCGAGGTGCGCAAGGTTAAAGCCGTTCGAGTCGTGTCGGTCGATGAGGGCTCTCCGGTGTCGCTGCTTCGGCTGAGAAATGGGCTGCTTGCGTCCATCGCGCCTGCGACCGACCCGGCGCGTGCGCTCATAGCCGGTGTCGTCTGCGGTCGTTCGGCCGAGCTGCGCGCCCAGCCGGCGGGCGACTGGTTTTCGGTGACGGGAACGGCACATCTTATCGCCGTCTCGGGCAGCCATTTGGCTATCGTGGGGTTTGTAATCGAGGGTGTATTGCAAAAGACTCGGTGCTCACGTGGTCTTCAGCGGGCCATATTGGCGATAACGCTTGTGGGCTATGCTGCCTTTACGGGCGCGTCTCCCTCGGCCGTGCGTGCGTGCTGCATGGTGTTCGTGACGCTTGTCGTAAACGGCGCGGGGCGTCGTCGGCACGGCGCATCGGCACTCTTCGTAACCACGTCCATCTTTGTGCTACTGCGGCCGACGGTGCTGTTCGAGATGGGCTTTCAACTCTCGTGTGCCAGCGTCTTAGCCATTCTGTGCTTCTGTCCCTATGCGACCTACGCTTTGGGTGAGCTAGGTGTGCCATCAGGCGTTGTCAGCGTGCTTTCCGTCACGCTGTGCTCACAACTGGCGACACTTCCCATTACCATTCCTGCCTTCGGTACGTTCTCGCTCATTGCTCCGCTGGCAAATGCGGTCATCGGTCCGGTGGTGAGCGTACTGCTCGCTGTGTCGATCGTGCTGGTTCCCTTTTCGTTCGTGGCACCGTTGCGGACTTGGGCGCTCGTTGTGCCCATGATTGCCGCCCGTTGCGCGCTGTTCTTCGAGCAGCTGTTTGTCGCCGTGCCGGGTGCATCCGTGAATGTGCCGCCCGATAGCATGTGGATTTACTTAGTGCCGTGTTTTCTGGTGGTTCTGCTGGTCTGGTGGCCGCGTCCCCGTGCACGTCCTATGGCGGTGGGGCTTGTATGCCTGGTGCTTTTGGCTGCGATTCCGTACGTCTACTGGGATCGATTCGCTCCGCCTTCGGTGACGGTGCTCGATGTGGGCCAGGCCGATGCGATTCTTATCCGCCAGGGCAGCGCAGTTGCACTCGTCGACTGCGGACTCGACGAGCGCGTGGTGGCGGCGTTGGTTCGCAATAACGTGCACCATATCGACGCCGTCTTTGTGACGCATTGGGATGAGGACCACTGGGGTGGTCTGCCTGCCGTGCTCGAACAGTTTTCGGTCGGAACGATTGCCGTGGCGGCGGATGCGCTGGAGGATGCTCCTGCCGAGGTATTGAACCGACCTGGCGTGGAGTATCGGCAGGTGCGCCGTGGGGATACGGTCGACATCGGCTCATTTTGCGCTCGCGTGATGTGGCCATTCGAGTTCGTGGATGGCGAGGGAAATGAGGACTCGCTTGTCCTGCTGCTCTCTTATGTTCAGGAAGGCAAGGGCCTGCGAATACTTCTCACCGGTGATGCCGAGCTCGACCAAGAGCGGGAATTCGTGCAGGAGGTGGGGGATATCGATGTCCTTAAACTTGGG
>CAUCXP010000070.1 GCA_958446785.1 uncultured Collinsella sp.
AACGCAATCTGGTCGGCCGACGAACCCTTAAGCAGCACAAAAACGCCGTTAAGGCGTGCACTTCGACCGAACGCGCGCTCATAGGTACTCTGCGTCATATAGAGCGTGTTGCCCAGATAGTTGAGCGAGATGTCGCTGACTTTGACCTTGGCAACATTGAGCGACGAATCCTGGACGTGTGCTGTATCGCCCGGCTGAATCCCCAGCACCAGTTGCGAGCTCTTGCTCAAGTACACGTCCCCGTCACGCAAGGCGAGCGGTTCTTTGGACTCGTCCTCAAGGCGAACGTAGTCGTCCAGGTCGTTCGCGCGGTCGTCGGGCACCACGATCAGCTGCACGGTCTCGCTCTTGCCGCCAAAGGTAAAGGTGACGTTGTCGGTCATAATCGGCAGCGTCGAAGTCACGGTCACGTTGGAATCTTTGGCCGCGCTGCGCTCATCCAACGCCGCGCACGTCTGCGAAAAGTCATCGGAATTGGCGACCGCCAGGAGGTCATAGCGCGTGATATGCCCGTACTGCTTGGGCGAAAGCGCCACCGACGTATCGCGGATGCCCATACCGCAGATCACGAGCGCCGTGCATCCCGCGATGCCAAAAATGGTCATAAAGGCACGCTTTTTGTAGCGGAACAGGTTACGTGCTGCCACCTTGTTCAAAAAGCCCATGCGGCGCCAGATAAAGCCGATGCGCTCGAGCAAGATGCGCGAGCCGGCGCGCGGAGCCTTGGGGCGCATGAGCGAGGCTGGGGTCTCGGCCATCTCGTGGCGGCAGGCGATAATCGTGGCGCCCACCACGCCCACGGTAAACAGTGCTACCGACACAAGCGATGACACAATGTCATACGAAAGCTGCATTTGGGGCAGCGAGTACATGTCGTCGAACACCGTAAACAGGAACAGCGGCAGGCCCACAAACCCGATGACGTTGCCTAGCACGCCGCCAATCAGGCAAGCCCACAGCGCATAGTCCACGTATTTGGACAGGATGCGCCCGCGCGAGTAGCCGAGCGCCTTGTACAGGCCAATGAGCGTGCGCTCCTCCTCGACCATGCGCGTGGCGGTGGTGAGGCTGATGAGCACGGCGACGATAAAGAAGATGAACGGGAAGACCGTGGCGATGGCCTCAATTGACGAGCTATCGCTCTCCACGCTCGAGTAGCTTGCGATATTGCCGCGGTCCTGGATGTACCAGGTGCATTCGCCCAGGTCAGAGAGCTCGGCGCGGGCATCGGCAAACTGCTGGTCGGTGGCGGCACGGCGCTGGTCCAGGTCGGCTTGCGCCTGCGCACGCTCGTCGCTGTCCTCTGCCATGCGATTGATGTTGTCCTGCTCAATCCCAAAGACCATATTCGCTTGGCGCTCTGCCGCGTCCAAGCTCGCCGGCGTATCGACCGTCAACTCTTGAGCACGTGCCTTTTCACGCCCGTCGCGGATCTTATCGATATTACCCTTGACCTCGTTAATCTTTGTCGTGTAGGCATCCGAATAGGAATTGAGGCTCTTAGCCCCCTCAACGGTCACGTGAACCGCGGAGTAGGAAGAAGATGTCGCGGCATCCTCGCTCACATAGAACTTGTAGTCCGCAGCCGAGGCGGCACGGAAGGCGTTGACCGTCGAGTCGGAGCTCACGTCGGTGGGGTCGAGAACCTCGGCCGTGATGGTGTAGTCCCCATCGGCAAACTGGTCCTTGGCGCTTTGGTTCGACGAGCTCGCATCGTTGGCGGCAAAGCTCACGGTATCGCCGATTTTCTTGCCCGAAGCCTTCAAAAAACGTGAGGTCACTGCCACTTCGCCCGAAGTCTCGGGCAGCTCGCCGCGTACTAGCACCGGTTGGTCAATATTCTCTTTGGAGAGGCTCTGTACGACGACACGCTCGCGCGTCGTACCCACGGCGGTATAGGCGGTCTCGGTATAGATGCCCTCGGCAGTCTCGACGCCATCGACCTCTCGGATCGCAGCAAGATCGTCATCGGTCAGACCATAGGTCGACTGCACGTTGATGTCATAAACATTCTGCTGGTCAAAGTAAGCGTCGACCGAATCGCACAGATCCTCGCAACCCGCCTTAAGGCCGCACATCACGCTCACGCCGAGTGCGGTGATGACCACGATGGACAAGAAGCGCTTAAGACTGCCGCGGATTGTGCGGTAGATGCCACGGCGGAACACCGTCGGCACCATATCGTTTGAGCTTTGGGCAGTGCGGTAGGTCGTAAAATCCTGCTCGCGCTCCGTGCTCTGCGCGTCGCGGCGTTGGCTGTTTTGGCGATCCTGGTCCATGGGCGCTACCACTCGATCGTCTCGATAGGCACAGGATTTTGCTGGACCGTCTCGCTCTCCACGCGGCCGCTCTTAAAGCGGATCAGGCGATCGGCCATGGGCGCGAGCGCGGAGTTGTGCGTGATGATGATGACCGTGATGCCCTGCTTGCGGCAGGTATCCTGCAGCAGCTGCAAGATCTGCTTGCCGGTTTTATAGTCGAGCGCGCCCGTGGGCTCGTCGCAAAGGAGCAGCTTGGGGTTCTTGGCCAGCGCGCGGGCGATGGACACGCGCTGCTGCTCGCCGCCCGAAAGCTGTGCGGGAAAGTTGGCGAGGCGCTCGCCCAGGCCGACCTGGCAAAGCGTTTGCTCGGCATCGAGCGAATCAGGGCAGATCTGTGCCGCGAGTTCGACGTTCTCAAGCGCCGTCAGGTTGGGAACCAGATTGTAGAACTGAAAGACAAAGCCGACGTCGGCGCGACGGTATTCCACGAGCTGCGCCTCGTTGGCGGCGCTCACGTCACGCCCGTCCACCGTCACGGTGCCAGAAGTCGCCGTGTCCATGCCGCCCAAGATGTTGAGCGCCGTGGTCTTGCCGGCACCCGAAGCACCCAAAATGATGGCGAGCTCGCCGCGCTCAACGGTAAAGCTCGCGCCGTCGAGCGCATGAATGCGGGCATCGCCCTCGCCGTATGCTTTGATGACGTCTTTGAATTCGATATAGGCCATCGATCGGTTCCCATCTGGTCGGATAACTCTTTAGTATTACCCATTTCGCACCGACCAAAAAGGGACAGGTTTATTTTGGCAGGTTTTATATGGGGGAATGGCGGGTGTAGGCGAGGCACCGGGGAGGCCGAGAAATCATCGACGGGGTCAGGCCGACCGCCAAACACAACGCACGCATCTCAATCTGTCAGCCAAATCATTCGAACAGCTGTTCGTTTCTATGATATGATTCAACTATCTAAGCAGGCCAATACGCAGAAAGGCGGCCAACATGGCATTCGACTTTAAGAAGGAATGCAAGGAGCTCTACAAACCTGCAAGCAAGCCGAGTATCGTAACTGTCCCGCCTATGAGCTACGTTGCCGTTCGCGGAAAGGGCGACCCAAATACCGAAGGCGGCGAGTATCAAAACGCCCTGCCGCTACTTTACGGCATCGCCTATACCGTCAAGATGTCGAAGAAAGGCTCAAGGAACATCGAGGGTTACTTCGACTATGTGGTGCCGCCGCTCGAGGGTTTCTGGTGGCAAGACTCCCCCGGTAGCGGCATCGATTATGTACGCAAGGACAATTTCAACTTTATCTCGTGCATCCGCCTGCCTGATTTCGTCACCCGAGATGACTTTGACTGGGCAGTCGCGGAAGCCACGACCAAAAAGAAACTGGACTTTTCCGCCGTCGAACTGCTTAAAGTTGACGAGGGTCTCTGCGTTCAATGCATGCACACCGGGCCCTACGACAACGAACCGGCGACCGTAGACGCTATGTATGAATACACGACCGAGCTGGGCTATGTTCCCGACTTCTCAGACACCCGTTTACATCACGAAATCTATCTCTCCGATCCACGCAAATGCGCACCGGAGAAACTTAAGACCGTGGTTCGTCATCCTATCAAGCGCGCTGAATAGCGTGGGGCGTCATTTCACGCGCTAGGTTTTAAGCCAGCCAACCAGCCGCCTCCTAGGCCGTCCGGTAATTATCTTGACGCGGCCCGTCGCATCTTATAAGTTTGTTTTGCTAAAGCTGGAAAGCCTCTCAACGATGCGCAACTCCAGCTCTTTTTCTATCAAGAGAGCAAGTGTCGGAAAGCAAAATGTCAGAAAGCAGCGCTTCGAGCAGAATCAAACGCCTGGTCAACACCTATAGCGGTCTCGTGCTCATGAGCGCCGTCGGAATCCCTATCGGCGTTATCGTTGGCGCCATCTGTGCCCTTTTTGGTCGTGTGCTCCTGGCAATCGGCGCCTTCCGGGACGCGCACGTCGCACTGCTCCTTCCCTTTCTCGCCCTCGCGGGTCTGGCCATCGTATTTGCCTACCGCACCTGGGGCAAAGGCACCGATCGGGGCATGAGCTTAGTATTTGACGTAGGCCACGGACGCGAGGACGCCATCTCCCCGCGTTTGGTGCCGCTCATTATGCTGAGCACGTGGGGGACGCATCTCTTTGGCGGTAGTGCGGGACGCGAGGGCGTAGCGGTGCAGATCGGCGCCACCGTCTCGCATTGGATCGGCCGACGTCTACCTTTCCGAGACCCCGGCAACACGTTTTTGCTTATCGGCATGGCCGCCGGATTTGCCGGACTCTTCCAAACGCCCCTCGCCGCCGCGATCTTTGCGATCGAAGTACTGGTCGCAGGACGCATGGAATACCGCGCGCTGTTTCCCGCGCTTACAGCCTCGCTCGCCGCAAGCATGACCTCCGGCGCTCTGGGGCTCGAGAAGTTTGAGGTCGCCGTTACCGCCTCGTATGCGCTCGACCTCCCCGGTCTTGGACGGCTGGCGTTGTTGGGTATCGCGTTTGGCATGGTCGGTGGCGCCTTTGCCTGGTGCCTTGCCCATGCTAAGACCCTTGCAGCGCGGCTGCTCCCCAGCCCTTACATACGCGTTGCCGTTATGGGCCTTGCGCTGTCGGCGATTCTGTTCGTGCTGTGGCAGGGGCGATACTGCGGCCTTGGCACCAACCTGATATCCGCGGCACTGGGGTGACAACGGCGAGGCGTCAATCATGCCTTGGGACTGGGCGCTCAAATTCGTACTCACCATCGCCACGCTTGCCGCAGGATATCAGGGTGGCGAGGTGACGCCGCTGTTCTCCATCGGAGCCAGCCTGGGTGTCGTACTCGCCGGGATTCTCGGCATGCCCGTCGAGCTCTGCGCCGCACTGGGCTACGCCGCCGTTTTTGGCAGCGCCACCAATACGCTGCTCGCGCCCATCTTTATTGGCTGCGAGGTCTTTGGCTTTAGCAGTCTGCCGACGTTCTTTATTGTCTGCGTCGTGGCCTACCTGTTCAACATGGATAAGTCGATCTATGCGCTGCAGGAGCACAGCCGCACCCGATAAACAGGGCGTTTGCCACCAAAAAACGCGCACGACAGGCCGGGCCCGCCGCGCGCGTCATCCTATACACGATTAGTTATTGTTGTTGGTCATCGAAGCCACTGCTGCCGCAAGATTGGAAATGGGCATTGTCTGCAGCCAGATGCGCCCCGGACCGGTGAGCACAGTGTTGAACACGCCTTCACCGCCAAACATGATGTTTTTGACGCCCTTGACCATCTGCGCGTCGATGCTCACCGTCTCCTCAAAGCCGGCCACGTTGCCGGTATCTACAATCATTTGCTGGCCAGCAGCAAGCTCGTACTCAACTAGGTCGCCGTCGATCTCGGCAAAGGCAATACCCGAGCCCGTGAGCTTTTGCATGATAAAACCCTCGCCGCCAAAGACGCCGGTCTTTGCCTTCTTGTTAAAGTGGATGCTCAGCTCAACACCACTTTCCGCGGCAAGGAACGAACGCTTCTGCAAAATCCAGCTCTTACCAGGGCCAATCTCGATCGGTATAATGCGGCCGGGGAAGCAAGAGCCAAACGCAATCATGCCATCGCCGTGCGCGGTCCAAATGTTTTGGAACAACGCCTCACCCGAAAAAGCCTTAGAGAACATCTTGCCTATACCACCGCCCGAGGTGGACATCTCCATGTTGGGGGTCATCCAGACCATGGCACCGCTTTCGGTGATCATGGATTCGCCGTCGCTAAGGTTGCACGTAACAACCGGGAAAGCCCCTCCGCCGATCTCGTACTGCATGACCGTCTCCTTTCCTTCGGGAGCCGAACAACGATGTCCATATTTTAGCAGTTAGAGGTGCGTTTATTTGGGTCGGTGGCGTTCATGGCGCCGATCACCGCCAGCCTCCGCTGCCGTCTGCACAGATAAAACCTGCCAAAATAAACCTGTCCCTTTTTGGCAGGTCTTAGAGGCGGACGGTGAAGGTGATCTGGTTACCGTGGCCGCAGACAGAAGCGCTCCCGCCATGGGCTTCGGCGATGGCACGCACCACGGATAGGCCCACGCCCGAGCCGCCCGTCTTGGAGCTGCGCGACACGTCCGCACGATAGAAGCGGTCGAACAATCGATCTAGGTCGCCTTCGGGCAGCTCGTCCACGGCGTTCGATACGACAAGCTCGGTGGCGCCCTTACCCTGAACGCGCGAAACGGCACGCAGGCTCAGCTCAATCACGCTGCCCTCGCTCGCATAGCGCGTGGCGTTGTCCAGAAGCAGCTCAACCACCTGCGCCACCGCCGCAGCATCGGCATGGGCCCGCACGCCGCACGCAATCGACGTCGACAGACGCTTGCCGCGCGAAACCGCCACCGATTCAAACGGCGCCGCAGCCTTGTCCACGGCCTCCGAAAGATCGATCGATGTCATGGTAAAGCCCGCCGAGCCCTCGTCCATACGTGCCAAAAACACTAGACGTTCCGTGAGCGCCGTCAGCCGCGCAACCTGCTCGTGAATGCTCTGCGTCCACTCACTTTCGCCGCTCTCGATCTCTTGTACCTCATTGGCGGCGTCAATTACAGCCAGCGGCGTCTTGATCTCGTGGCTCGCATCGGTAATAAAGCGCTTTTGCTTGCTGTAGCTCTCGACCATCGGTCGAATCACCGCGCCCGAGGCACCCGCCACAATTGCCAGCACCGCCAGCCAGCCAATGTAACTGATCGCCACGCTCGCGCTCAAAAACGAATGAAAGCTTGCAAGCTCGCGCGAGCAGTCCACGAACACATAGGTGATCTCGTCGTCCTGGACGTCGGTCGTATAACGATAATTGCCAGAGAAGCCCGAGGTCCAGCCCTTGGCATGCAGCCTTGCGGCAATACTGGCGGCGCGCTTGGCACCAACCGCGGCAATGCGGGCCGTATTGACATCGGCAACCTGTCCGGCGTCAATCGTCACCGTAAAGTAGCGCGTGTCGAAGGGAGACTCCGCCGTCATGCCTTCGAAGTGTCTGATGCGAACGCCCGCTTGGCTATCGCCGGCATCCTTGCCATTAGCGGGCTCGGCTTTAGG
>CAUCXP010000071.1 GCA_958446785.1 uncultured Collinsella sp.
GCGGCGCCCAAGCCACACGCTAACAGCTTTAAGGAGTCAAAGCTGGTTTAGCCAAAGAAGCGCTTGATCTCGATCTCGGCGTTCTCCAGGCAGTCGGAGCCGTGGATCACGTTGGCGTTGACATCGACGGCAAAGTCGCCGCGGATGGTACCAGGAGCAGCGTCAAGCGGATTGGTGGCGCCCATGAGGGTGCGCATCTTAGCAACAGCGGAGAGACCGGAAACGACCATCTTGACGACCGGACCGCTCGTCATAAAGTCACAGAGACCGCCAAAGAAGGGCTTGTCGGCCAGATGGGCGTAGTGCTCCTCGACGGTAGCGCGCTCGAGCGTGGTCATCTCCATGCGCTCGATGACAAGGCCGCTGCGCTCAATGCGAGCAACAATCTCGCCGATTTTGCGATCGCGCACCGCGTCGGGCTTAATCATGATGAAGGTCTTCTCGATAGCCATAAGGTAGCCTTTCAAGTAGGTTCGCGCGTGCCCAAGTCCCATTCCGGCACCCGCCTGGACTGCATCGTAACAGAGTTTTAGCTGCAGTTAAACAAAAAGCTGTTTCTTGAAACGCTACAATTTATTAAAGCGCTCCATATGTGTCACTTCTGTTTCGAAGCTCGATTAGAGTACCATCCGACTGCCCATCAACCGCATCGAGCAGAGCAGACGGTCGGTTGCCGCCCGCGAACGTACCCCCTTCACAACCTGCCCAAAGGTCCTACAGAAGTTCTCGACAAGCCCCTCCCCCATAGCAACAAAATACGGACGCCCACATCAGCAGACGCCCGTAAAGCAAAAAACGATTCCTCAATAAATGGCAAAAACGGCTTCGGCCAAACCCTTACTTTATCCCGTGGCCCATCTCGACGACCTTGGTCAGCGATCCAAACACGCCCTCGTCGGCCACGAGCTGTGCCTCGGCACGCTGCAGCTGCACGGCAACGGCGGCAGGGGCGGTACCGCCCTCGGTCGTACGCGCGGCGACAATTGAGGGGATGTCGAGCGCCTCGGTAATATCGCGTTCAAAGAGCGGGCTTGCCTCCTGGAACACCTCAAACGGCAGGTCCTCAAGATTGCAGCCACGCTTCTCACACATCAGGACCAGATGGCCCACCACGGCATGTGCCTCGCGGAACGGCAGGCCACGCTTGGCCAGGTAATCGGCAACATCGGTAGCGGCAAGGTGCCCCACGCCGCACTCGCGCGCCATGGCATCCTCGTTGACAGTCCAGGTCGAAATCATACCGGCCATAACGGACAGGCACTGCATAAGCGTATGGGCGGTATCGAGCGCGCCCTCCTTGTCCTCCTGCAGGTCCTTGTTATAGGCCAACGGCAGACCCTTCATGGTCACCAGCAGCTGGACCAGGTTGCCGTACACGCGACCGCTCTTGCCGCGAATAAGCTCGGCGAAGTCGGGGTTCTTCTTCTGCGGCATGATGGACGAACCAGTGGAGTAAGAGTCGGAAAGCGTGATAAAGCCAAATTCGGAGCTCGACCACAGCACGATCTCCTCGGAAAGACGCGACAGGTGCATGGCCATGACGGAGCCGGCGTAATGCAGATCGAGCAGGAAATCGCGGTCGGAAACCGCATCGAGCGAGTTGGGAATCACACCCGCAAAGCCAAGTTCGGCAGCCGTCATCTGACGATCGAGCGGATAGCTCGTACCGGCAAGCGCGGCAGCACCCAGCGGGCAGTTGTCGGCGGCATCAAAGGCGGCCTTCAGGCGCGTAAAGTCGCGCGCGAACATCCAGGAATACGCCAGCAGATGATGCGACAGCAGCACGGGCTGAGCGTGCTGCATGTGCGTGTAGCCCGGCAGAATCACCTTGTCGTGCTTCTTGGCCGCATCCACCAGCACATGGCGCAGCTCAAGATTGGCCTCCATGAGCTCCTTGGCCAGCGCCTTGACGCCCAGGCGTGTGTCGGTCGCCACCTGGTCGTTGCGCGAACGTCCGGTATGCAAGCGCTTGCCGGCCTCGCCGATGCGACGCGTCAGCTCGCTCTCGATGGACATATGAATGTCCTCGTCGTTGATGTCGAAGGTGAAGTTGCCGGCATCGATATCCTGTTCGATTCCGGTCAGACCCTCGGCAATCGCTTGCTCGTCCTCGGCGCTGATAATGCCCTGGGCCGCCAGCATCTTGGCATGTGCCTTAGATCCGGCGATGTCCTGCTTATAGAGATGTTTGTCGACCGGCAACGACGCGCCAAACTCCTGCGTGACCTCGGCCACGCCTGCCTCAAAACGACCGCCCCAAAGAGCCATGGAACCGTCCCCTTTCTCCAAATACCAAAACAAGCGCCCAAAGCAATGCGCCATATCGCTAAAGCGATTTTTCAACCGCTAGTTTTACACATTCCCCACCGTGTGCGGAGCCATGTAGCTAATTTGCAAAGAAGTGACGCGCCATGCACTTGGCGCCCAACGTCTCCCTCCGGATGTTGCCCTGCGAACCATCGATCCAGGCCTTCAGGCTCATAGGGACGTCCTCGACCCTTGCAGCATCGAACTCGGGCGCGAGGGCAAGTAAAGCATGCGCGATAGCATTGAACATAATGGATACTCCTCATATATATAGGCGCAGAGCCGCCAAATTGATAGAAGGAGCCCCGCCGGACAACCCCGGCGGGGCTCGGACTCAGCCGCAGACGCGGCATCATATATGCGGGCGGAACGTAGGGGCCACCGATGTTAAGAAGTGTCAGCAAGCATAACGAAAGGTAGGGACCCCGTGCGCCCGTTATGTATCACGCGGATGGGCCGCGCGGATACCGAGGGAAGGAGGCGCTAGGCCTGGGCGGCAGCAGAGCTGGGGCCCTGGACCTTTGCCCACGTCTTGAGCGACAGCGTATCGATCTCGATAAAGCCGGCGCTGGCCTTCTCGTCAAACGTAGTGTCGCGGTCGTAGGTAGCCAGACCGTAGTCATACAGGCTAAACGGGCTCTTGCGGCCGACGACATGGCAGTTGCCCTTAAAGAACTTCAGACGGACGGTGCCGGTCACGAACTTCTGGGTGTCGGCCATAAAGGCATCGAGCGCGTTTTTGAGCGGGCTGTACCACTGGCCGTTGTACACGGCGGTGGCCCAATCCTGCTCGAGCTTGATCTTGGTCTTGAGCAGGTCGCCCTCGACGCAGATGTCCTCGAGCGCCTTGTGGGCGGTGATAAGCGTCAGGGCTCCGGGAACCTCGTAGCACTCGCGGCTCTTAAGGCCCACCAGGCGATCCTCGACCAGATCGAGGCGGCCAAAGCCATTGTCGCCGGAGATCTTGTTGAGGGCGATGACGATCTCGGAGAGCTTCATCTTCTTGCCGTCGACGGCGACGGGCTTGCCGGCCTCAAACTCAATCTCGGTGTAGGTCGGGGTGTCCGGCGTGTCCTCGGGGTTCTTGGTCATAACCCAAGCGTCGTCGAGCGGCTCGTTCCAGGGATCCTCCAGGTGACCGCACTCAATGGCACGACCCCACAGGTTGTCGTCGATGGAGTAGGGGTTGTCGTTGGCACCCTCGGGAACCGGCACGTTGTGGGCGTGGGCATAGGCGACCTCGTCGGGACGGCACTTCAGGTCCCACTCGCGAACCGGGGCGATAACCTTGAGCTCAGGGTCGAGGGCCTTGACGGCGGCCTCAAAACGAACCTGGTCGTTACCCTTGCCGGTGCAGCCGTGGGCGACGTAGGTCGCGCTAAACTCGTGGGCGACCTCAACAAGCTTCTTGGCAAGCAGCGGGCGAGACAGGGCGGAGAGCAGCGGGTACTTGTTCTCGTACATGGAGTTGGCAGCGATGGCCTTAGTCAGGAACTCATCGGAGAACTCGTCGCGCAGGTCGAGCACCTGGCAATCGAGAACGCCCAGGTCGAGCGCCTTCTGCTTCTTGGCATCCAGTCCGGTCTCTTCCTGGCCCACGTTGCCGCAGACACAAACGACATCGAGATTCTTCTCGTCCTGGAGCCACTTGACACATACGGATGTATCAAGACCACCGGAATATGCGAGAACGACTTTTTCCTTGCTCATGGCTGTTTCCTTTCGCCCTTGGTAGCTAGTTAGAACATCGGTCAGTTGCAAGTCACCTTGAGGTCAAAAACCGTGCAATATCAGGTTATTCAGCAGAATGCATCACAGGCATGCCCTAGAAACATGCGGCTATGTCGTGCTTAAACCCAACGACCTCAAAATGACTCTGTTGAGGCATTGCGCCCCATGCGGACAGAGACGATTGTTATCGTCGTCGGGAAATTGCGCGCTGGCGTCGGATGGCATTGTCTGCAGTGGTGATGATCTTTACGAACTGCATCTGCCTCTCCTTTCACGTATCGCCGGGCGCAATTCAAATATCGCAAACGGTACCTTTTCCTCGGTAAACGGCTCTTTTGCCGTCTCCGTTTTCGATGTTCGCTATATTACGATAAAGTGCACGCTGCGCAAGCGACAAATTCAAATTTCTGAAAAGTTTTTTCATTAGTTTGTGAATTGCAGTGCAAATACGCACCATTCCTGCGAAAATACGCTCGACTACTAGTTGATGGTTATAACGTCTGAAACAATCTCGAAACGAAAGGCGCATTTTTATGCAAACTTACGAATCGGACGCCAACATCGGCAACATTAAGATTCTCGCCGTCGATATGGACAAGACGCTGCTGACCGACGAGCGTGTGCTGCCCCAGGGTCTTGATGAGCGCCTGGACAAGCTCGCCGACGCCGGCATCGTATTCTGCCCCGCCAGCGGACGTCCCGCCCCCAAGCTCGAGGAGATGTTCGAGGGCATTAAGAACCGCCTCGCTTTTTGTCCCGACAACGGAGCGTGCGTGATCTATCGCGGTAGCTATATCTATAAGAGCAATATTGACGTGGAGCTGTATCAGCAGGTCTTGAGCCGTGCCTCGGAGGATCCTCGCGCTGTCCCCGTCCTGTGCTGCTTCGACGAGTTCTACGTACTTGCCCGCGACCATCAATACCACGACGAGATCAGCGTCTACTACAACACAATCAACTACGTCGACAGCTTTGAGGGCATTGATCTCGAGTCCAACAAGATTTCGATCTTCTTCCCCGGCTACGACGCCGAGCCCGCTTTCCGCGAGACCTATAGCCCCGAGTTCTCGGACAAGCTCTACGTCACCAACGCCGGGCGCGAGTGGATCGACTTTATGAACCTGGGCGTCGACAAGGGCGCCGGCGTCGCGCACCTGTGCGAGCACCTGGGCATCGATATTGCCGATGCTGCCGCCGTGGGCGACACCTACAACGACATCCCCATGCTGGAGCGCGTCGGTCACAGCTTTATCGTGGACAACGCCGAGGAGCATATGAACGCGCATGCTAAGTGGCGCATTCCGAGCAACAACGACGGGGGCGTACTGACGCTCATCGACGCTATCTTGGCGGCTCGGTAGCCGTCCCATCGGGCCTGGCCGGGCGGCACGGGTTAACTTTTCGCTCGGTCAGGTCCTGCGCAAGACGAAAGCCACATTAAGTGGCTTTCTTTGCGTGCGGAATCTACGAAAAGTTAACCCGTGCCGCCCGGCCAGGCCCTAGGTTTACTTTCCTGCCGCCAAGATGGCGTCTTGAGTGTCTAGATACTTAGCTGAAATGATTTGAGCAGAGGGGAGCTCCTTGTTGGAAAGGGCTCCCCTCTGTTTTGGTTACTGTGGGACAAATTAATCAGTAGTGTTTGTCCCAAATCTTAAGTATGTGGGGGCTTGCGTCTTGGGCGAGCTTGCCTTACCGAGTGCTTTCCTATTTCGCGTCGGCCCAGGTTATGCCGGTACTGGCTTCGGCGATCAACGGTACGCGGAGGTCTACTACGTGCTCCATGACGTCGCGGACCATGGTGGTTAGGCGCTCGACTTCGTCGATGGGGCACTCAAAGTCCAGTTCGTCGTGTACCTGCAGGATCATGTGGGCGGCAAAGCCTTCTTCTTCCAGACGGCGGCTTACGCGGGCCATCGCGATCTTGATGATGTCTGCTGCGGTGCCCTGCATGGGGTGGTTCATGGCCGTGCGCTCGCCAAAGCCGCGGAGTTGAGGGTTTTTGGCCTTGAGCTCCGGAATATGACGTCGGCGGCCATACATGGTCTCGGCATAGCCCGTCTGCTTGGCTCGCGCCACCACGTTGTCGAGGAACGTACGCACACCCGGGTAGGCCTCGTAGTAGCGATCGATCATATCACGCGCCTCGGCCATCGAGATATGCAGCGACTGCGACAGACCATAGGCCTGCTGGCCGTACACGATGCCAAAGTTCACGGCCTTGGCGCGGCTGCGCAGGTCGGGCGTTACCTCGGACACCGGCACGCCAAATACACGCGCGGCCGTCTCGGCATGGAAGTCCTCACCCTCGTTAAAGGCACGTACCAGATGTTCATCACCCGAAAGATGCGCGAGCAGGCGCAGCTCGATCTGCGAGTAGTCCACCGCCAAAAAGACACTGCCCTCGCCTGCCGAAAACGCCGTCTTGACGGTACGCCCCAGCTCCGAGCGCGTCGGGATGTTCTGCAGGTTCGGATCACTCGAAGACAGACGCCCCGTCGCGGTGATGGTCTGGTTGTACGTGGTGTGCACGCGACCGTCACCACGGCGCAGCGGGCCCAGCGTGTCCAGATAGGTCGACTTAATCTTGGACTTCTCACGCCAGTCCAAGATCAGACGCACGATCTCGTGGTCACGAGCAAGGTCGCTCAGCACCTTGGCGTTGGTCGAATAGTAGCCGCGCTTGGTCTTTTTGAGGCCCTTGGTCGGAAGCCCCATAACATCAAACAGCACGTGCGAGAGCTGCATGGGACTGCCGATGTTAAAGGTCTCGTCGCCGGCCAGGTCGCGAATGCTGCGCTCGACCTCGGCAATCTGGGTCGCCAGGCCCTCGGACAGACTGTGCAGGCGGTCGGGGTCCACAAGCATGCCCGCGCGCTCCATCTTGGCAAGCACCGGCACGAGCGGCATCTCGATGCCATAGAACACGTTGGCGGCATTCTCGCGGGCCATGCGCTCGCGCAACGGCGCCACGAGCGCCAGCGTCAGGGCCGCAGTACGGGCGGCAGGCGCCGGAGCGTCATCACCAGCACCCTCTGCACCGCGCGCCGCCGGCAGCGCCATCTGCAGATACGTATCGGCAAGATATGCCTCATCGAACTCGGAGCGATCGGAATCCAGCAGATAGGCAGCGACCACGGTATCGAAGATACGCGTGGAATCGGCAGCGAGCGGATCCATGAGCTCGGGCTCAGAAGAATCGATGGGCGAAAGCTCATGCAATAGCGCCTTCATATCCTCAGGCTCAGCGTACCCATGTACCCCGTTTTCAGCAGTTCCATACGTTGCAGCGTG
>CAUCXP010000072.1 GCA_958446785.1 uncultured Collinsella sp.
CACAAGCCCGCGGCCCCTCTTCTGATCGCGGGCAGTTTGGCCAAATGTCGTCAGTTCTGGGGCTTGCGCTCCTGATACTTGGCGGTATAGCCCTCGATATGGAGCGTCGAGGCGATGATTTCCTTGACTGTCTCGTCGGGCACATCGGGGTGCGTGCAGATATACATCAGCAGCCCCATGATGAGGGTGTAGAACGTCTCGTAGACATGGTCGATGCGTAGCTCGTGATGGGCGACAAAATCCACCACGGTGGTATCGCAGATATACTGCGCCACGCGCTGGACCACGTTGTGCAAAAAGCCGCCGTAGAGCGCGCCGCTGCTCGAGGTGAGCGTGCTCGGCAACTCGTGGCCGCTCACGACCAGGCGCTTAAAGAGCGGAGCAACGGTGTCGAGTGCGCCTTCGATGTCGCCAACCGTGCGGCTGGCGTTCCACTGCTCGAGCTCGGCGATAAAGCCGTCGATTGCCTCGTCCATAACGGCGGTGACGGCGGCATCCATATCGGCAAAGTAGTGGTAGAACAGCGAACGCGTGCAGCCAGCCCGCTTGGTCACGGCCGATACCGAAAGATGGGACACACCAAGCTCGGCGCTCACGGCGCGCACGGCGGCGAGGATCTCGCGACGGCGCTCGTCGCCCGTCAGGCGTTTTGCCGCGCTATCGGATGCGGGGACGGCATCGACCACAGAGATATCTGCTGCGTTGTTGCCCATGTTTTGCCGCCTTTCATCCTCTTTTGCCTGACCGTTCGCCTAACAGTCTTGAATATTGTTGACGGTTCGTCAATACTGTTTTTGACACAATGTCAACAATAGCGGGTGAACGGCATGGGGGCATGTCGAACCCGTACAAAGAGGGGCGCCGCGGTCTCGCCGGGCTGCGGCAAGAGAAGGGATAACCATGATTCTCAACGGACCGGGGATTAGCTATACCGAGCCCGATATCGGCGCGGAGTTCGTGCCGCCGATACCGGAGCATCCGCGCGAGGCCATCGTCAAACTGTGTGAGCACTGCACCAACCGCCTGCTGCACCGCGACGAGCTGCTGGGCTACGAGTACTGGTCGTTTGCCGAGGCCGCAACCGACGAGCAGGCCGAAGTGCTCTGCAAGATGAAGATGCGCCGTCCCTATACGCTGCCCGAGATGGTCAAGCTCACCGGCATGCCCGAGGCCGATATCGAAAAAATGCTCGACGACATGAGCTACACGGGTCTGCTCGAGTACAACTGGGAAAACCCCGAGCGCGCCAAGCAGTGGGTGCTGCCCATGCTGGTGCCGGGTTCCGCCGAGTTCCTCAACATGCGCGTGAGCCAGCTCGAGGAGCATCCGGTCTATGCCAAGTTCTTTGAGCAGGCGTCCAAGGGACCGCTGTCCAAGGCCACGCCGATGGTGCCGCCCGGCGGTGCCGGCATCGGCATGCATGTCATTCCGGTCGAGAAGGCCATCGATGCCGCGAGCACCTCGGTGCCGATCGAGCATATCGAGCATTGGCTCGACAAATACGATGGCAAATATGCCGCTAGCACCTGCAGCTGCCGCGCGAGCCGTCGCGTGATGGGAGAGGGCTGCGCCGACGACCCGGCCGATTGGTGCATCGCCGTGGGCGATATGGCCGACTACGTGGTCGAGACCGACCGCGGCCATTATGTGACGCGCGAGGAGGTCTACGACATCCTGCGCCAGGCCGAGGACAACGGCTTTGTGCACCAGATCACCAACATCGACGGTGAGAACAAAATCTTCGCCATCTGCAACTGCAACGTCAACGTGTGCTACGCCCTGCGCACTTCGCAGCTGTTCAACACGCCCAACCTGTCGCGCTCAGCCTATGTCGCCAAGGTCGAGAAAGACAAGTGCGTGGCCTGCGGTCGCTGCGTTGAGGTGTGTCCGGCCGGCGCCGCCAAACTGGGCCAGAAGCTCTGCAGCAAAAAGGCCGGCGGCCGCGTGCCCGAGTATCCGCGCCAGGAGCTGCCCGATGCCACCAAGTGGGATCACACCAAGTGGTCGCCCAACTACCGCAACGACAACCGCATCGAGACGCACGAGTCTGGCACCGCGCCCTGCAAGACGGCTTGCCCCGCTCACGTTGCCGTTCAGGGCTACTTAAAGCTTGCGGCGCAGGGCCGCTGCGACGAGGCTCTGGCGCTCATCAAGCGCGAGAACCCGCTGCCCGCTATCTGCGGCCGTGTGTGCAACCGCCGCTGCGAGGATGCCTGCACCCGCGGCCGTGTGGACGCCGCCGTGGCTATCGACGAGGTCAAGAAGTTTATCGCCCAGCGCGATCTGGATGCCGCGACTCGCTATGTCCCACCTGTGGTGACCCCGACGCGTGCTGGCGGCTTCGACCAGAAGATTGCCATCATCGGTGCCGGTCCGGCTGGTCTGTCCTGCGCCTTCTATCTGGCCGAGAAGGGCTACAAGCCCGTCGTGTTCGAGAAAAACGAGCGCCCGGGCGGCATGCTCACCTACGGCATTCCCAGCTTTAAGCTGCAGAAGGATGTTATCGAGGCCGAGGTCGAGGTCATTCGCCTGATGGGTGCCGAGTTCCGCTATGGCGTGGAAGTCGGTCGCGACGTGACGCTCGACGAGCTGCGCGCGCAGGGCTTTAAGGCCTTCTACGTGGCCATTGGCTGCCAGGGCGGCCGCCTTGCCGGCATTCCGGGCGAGGATGCCGAGGATGTGACCGTGGCCGTCGACTTCCTTCGCGAGGTTAACAGCGGCAAGATCGACGCGCTGCCCGGGCGCACCATCGTGGTGGGCGGCGGCAACGTGGCCATCGACGTCGCGCGCAACGCCTGCCGTCTGGGTTCCGAGCACGTTGAGATGTTCTGCCTGGAGAGCGAGGCCCAGATGCCTGCCAGCGAGGAGGAGCGTCGCGAGGCCATTGAGGACGGCGCGCACATTAGCTGCGGCTGGGGCCCCAAGGAGATTCACCTGGACGAGGCCGGTCGTGTGTGCGGTATCACCTTCAAGCGCTGCACGCGTGTCTTTGACGACGAGGGCCGTTTTGCGCCCGAGTATGACGAGAACGACTTGCGCCGTGTCGATGCCGACCGTGTCGTCATGTCCATTGGCCAGTCCATTGTGTGGGGCGACCTGCTGGCTGGCTCCAAGGTGGAGCTCGGCCGCGGCCAGGGTGCCCTTGCCGATCCGCAGACGTACCAGACCGCCGAGCCCGACATCTTTGTGGGCGGCGACGTCTACACTGGCCCCAGCTTTGCCATCGATGCCATTGCCGCCGGTCACGAGGCCGCGGTGTCCATCCATCGCTTTGTGCAGCCGGGCTCCACGCTCACCATCGGCCGCAACCAGCGCCGCTACACCGCGCTTGACCGCGACGATGCCGTGATCGAAAGCTACGACAACGCGAGCCGCGAGGTTGCGCATGTGGACCGCGAACGCGAGAAGGCCGCGCCGTTTAGCGAGTACGTCGAGACCTTTACCGAGGAACAGGTGCGCGCCGAGACCGCTCGCTGCCTGGGCTGCGGCGCCTCGATCGTCGACCCCAACAAGTGTATTGGCTGCGGTCTGTGCACCACCAAGTGCGCGTTCGACGCCATCCATCTGGATCGCGACCGCCCCGAGTGCTCAACGATGGTCAAATACGAGCAAAAGCTCCCAAGCCTGGGCAAGTACGCGCTCAAGCGCGCCATTAAGATCAAATTCGGGAAGAAGTAATGAGGTTCCGCCGTTCTAACGAACGGCGGAACTGCCGACGCTGCGCGGCACCCAGGTACCCCATCTTGCCCCTCAACTGCGGCGCCGCGGGCAAAAGCCCAGCGGACGCCTTGTTTCGGGGCAACCTGGGGTACCTGGGCGCCGCTCGCTGACGTTGAATTGACATCGCATCGACCTCTGTCGAAAGGTTTTATCTTGCATGAATTGGGAATCGTTTACCACATCATTCGCGATGTTGAGAATGTGGCGCGCGCCAATGGCGTGCGTCGCGTTTCGAGCGTGACGTTGCTGCTGGGCGAGGTCTCGGGCGTCGTTCCCGACTTGTTGCTCGACGCTTGGCGCTGGGCGGCGGATAAAAAGCCTATCACGCAGGGCGCGGAGCTTATCGTGGAGCCCGTCGAGGCCGTGACGCATTGCGAGGCGTGCGGCTGCGACTACGCGACGGTCGAGCACGGCAAGACCTGCCCCCATTGCGGCAGCGGCGAGACATACCTGTTGCAGGGCCAGGAGGTCATGATCAAGCAGATCGAGACCCCCGACGAGGACCCGGCAGACACTGCTCCTGGCGACCTCTCCGACGCCCCCGATGCCGTCGACGCCGCCAACCCCCTCCATATCGCCTAACTTAGACATTGGGGACGTTCTTAAACGACTAGTCGTAAAAGAACGTCCCCAATGACTAGTCATTTAGAAACGTCCCCAACGACTACTTTCCTAGAGCATATTCCTTACCATTAGTCAAGCACCATCTGTTTAAACGAAATAGCCTCAACCCGAGCACATTTGTGTCTGTTTAAAACCGGCAATAATGAACAGCGTGCTCAATTCGGTCATGTAAATAGATCAGCTATCAATCCTCAGCAGCAAATCAGCCAAAATACTGGAATGTAATCAGCTTGTAACAAAACAAGACGTTTAAACAAATAATGCTACCTTTTGCAGTTTTTCAAACAATTCTGCTGTATTTGCAGCTATACTCCATAACTGTCGTGTAGGAATTACGTAGACAAAAAGGAGGTTATGTGATGGTAAGTATTGTTCTTGCTAGCCATGGTGACTTGGCGGCTGGAATCAAGCAGACGGGCTCGATGGTCTTTGGCGATCAGCCGTCTGTTGCCGTGGTCTCGCTCGAGCCGAGCATGGGCCCCGACGACTTCCGTGCCAAGGTCGAGGAGGCAATCGCTTCCTTCGAGGACCAGGAGCAGGTGCTCTTCCTCGTTGATCTGTGGGGCGGCACGCCGTTCAATCAGATCAGCGGGCTCATCGAGGGCCACGATTCCTGGGCTATCGTCACCGGTGTCAACCTGCCTATGCTCATCGAGGCATATTCGCAGCGCTTTGACGCAAAGAACACTGCACATGCGATCGCAAAACATCTCGTGACTGAGGCTAAGGCCGGCGTGCGCGTCAAGCCCGAGTCTCTGGAGCCCGAGGAGAAGAAGCCGGCTGCGGCCGCCGCTGCTCCTGCGGGTGCCATTCCTCCGGGAACGGTGATCGGCGACGGGCACATCAAGATCGCCCACGTCCGTATCGACACGCGTCTGCTGCATGGTCAGGTGGCCACCACGTGGACCAAGCAGATCAACCCCAACCGCATCATCGTGGTCTCCGACGGCGTTGCTCACGACGAGCTCCGCAAGACCATGATCGAGCAGGCTGCCCCTCCGGGAGTCCACGCCAACGTCGTGCCTATCAAGAAGATGGCCGAGGTCGTCAAGGACACGCGCTTTGGCGACACCAAGGCGATGCTGCTGTTCGAGAACCCGCAGGATCTGCTCAGGGCCATCGAGGCCGGCGTCGACATCAAGGAAGCCAACATCGGTTCCATGGCCCACTCCAAGGGCAAGGTCGTCGTCACCAACGCTGTCGCCATGGGCGATGACGATGTCAAGACCATCGAGGCTCTCAAGGCCAAGGGCGTCAAGTTCGAGGTCCGCAAGGTTCCTTCGGATTCCTCCGAGGATCTCGACGCCATGTTGAAGAAAGCTAAGGCCGAACTGGCCGCTCAAGCATAGTAAAGGAGGGTCCGATACATGTCTGCAATCACTATTCTGCTTGTTGCGATTGTCGCGTTGCTTGCCGGTATGGAAGGCATTCTGGATGAGTTCCAGTTCCATCAGCCGCTCGTGGCATGCACGCTTATCGGTCTCGTAACCGGTCACCTTCAGGAGGGCATCCTCCTGGGCGGTTCGCTCCAGATGATGGCCCTTGGCTGGGCTAACGTCGGCGCCGCCGTCGCGCCTGACGCCGCTCTGGCCTCGGTCGCTTCTTCGATCATCATGGTGCTCGCCCTCAACGGTGGCGCCACCGATTCGGCCAAGGCCGTTACCGCCGCCATCGCCGTCGCCGTCCCGCTGTCGGTCGCTGGTCTGTTCCTGACCATGATCTGCCGTACCCTGGCTACCGCTATGGTTCACGGCATGGACGCCTGCGCCGAGAAGGGCGACTTCGCCGGCATCGAGCGTTGGCAGTACGCCGGCATCCTCATGCAGGGTGTTCGTATCGCCATCCCGGCAGTACTTCTGTGCATCATCCCGGCCGAGGCTGTTACCAACGCGCTTAACGCTATGCCCGATTGGCTGTCCGGCGGCATGGCTGTCGGCGGCGGCATGGTCGCTTCCGTCGGTTACGCCATGGTCATCAACATGATGGCCACCAAGGAGACCTGGCCGTTCTTCATCCTCGGCTTTGTCCTTGCTGCCATCCCTCAGCTCACGCTGATCGCCCTTGGCCTCATCGGCATCTCCCTTGCCCTCATCTACCTTGGCCTTAAGGATCTGGCCAAGCAGGGTGGCGGCATGGGCGGTGGCTCCGGTGACCCGCTCGGCGACATTCTGAACGATTACGAGTAGGAGGGGAGTGATACATATGGCAGAGAACAAGATTCAGCTCACCAAGGCTGACCGTAAGAAGGTTTGCTTCCGTCATCAGTTCCTTCAGGGCTCGTGGAACTACGAGCGTATGCAGAACGGCGGCTGGTGCTTCGCAATGATCCCTGCGATCAAGAAGCTCTACACCAGCAAGGATGACCAGATTGCCGCTCTTAAGCGCCACCTGGAGTTCTATAACACCCACCCCTATGTTTCCGCCCCCGTCATTGGCGTTACCCTCGCCCTCGAGGAGGAGCGCGCCAACGGTGCTCCGATTGACGACGTTGCCATTCAGGGCGTCAAGGTCGGTATGATGGGCCCGCTCGCCGGCGTCGGCGACCCCGCCTTCTGGTTCACCCTTCGCCCGATTCTGGGTGCACTGGGCGCTTCCCTGGCCCTGTCCGGCAGCATCGCCGGTCCGCTGCTGTTCTTCTTCGCGTGGAACATCATCCGTTACGCCTTCCTGTGGTACACGCAGGAGTTTGGCTACAAGGTCGGCTCCTCCATCGCCAAGGACCTCTCCGGCGGTCTGATGGGCAAGGTCACCGAGGGTGCTTCCATCCTGGGTATGTTCATCATCGGCGCCCTGGTCGAGCGCTGGGTGTCCATCTCCTTCACCCCGGTCGTCTCCAAGGTCACGCAGTCCGCTGGCGCCTATATCGACTGGGCCAACCTGCCCGCCGGTTCTGAGGGCATCAAGCAGGCATTGACGATGTACAGCTCTGTCGGTGCCAACGCACTCGACCCGGTGAAGGTCACCACGCT
>CAUCXP010000073.1 GCA_958446785.1 uncultured Collinsella sp.
TATACGCAGCTCGACAAGCCGCTGTCCAGCGAGCACTACGCCGTCGGCTTTAAGAAGGGCGACACCAAGTCCGCCGATGCCGTGACCGAGTCGCTCAAGGCGCTCTACGAGGACGGCACGGTCAAGGACCTGTGCGATAAGTATTCAAGCTATGGTCTATCTTTCGATAATTGGGTGCTCAAGTAATGTCTATTCAGGTCATGATGCAGATGCTTGGCCAGGGATTCTTGGTCAGTTTGCAGTTGTTTGTGCTGACGCTGCTGGGGTCGATTCCGCTGGGAATCCCCGTGGCGTTTATGCGCATGAGCAAAATCGCGCCGCTCCGCTGGATTGCGCGTATCTATATTTCGGTGATGCGCGGCACGCCGCTCATGCTGCAGATGTTTGCCATCTACTTTGCCCCGTACTACGTGTTTGGCATTTCGCTTACGCCCGATTCCAAGTGGACGGCGTGCGTTGTGGCGTTCATCATCAACTACGCCGGCTACTTTGCCGAGATCTATCGCTCGGGCTTGCAGTCCATTCCGCGCGGTCAATACGAGGCAGCCGAGGTGCTGGGCTATTCGCGTCTGCAGACATTTTTGTACATTGTGATGCCGCAAGTCGCCAAGCGCATTTTGCCGGCGATGGGCAATGAGATCATCACGTTGGTCAAGGACACATCGCTGGCATTTGCCATTGGCGTGGGCGAGATGTTCTCGACGGCCAAGGCGCTGGTTGCCTCGCAGGTGAGCATGGTGCCGTTTGCGATTGCGGCGCTGATCTACTGGGTTTTCAACTTCGTGGTCGAGATGCTGTTGGGCGCCGCGGAGAAAAAATTGGATTACTACCATGACTAATTCGGTAATGAATATATCGAACGCGCGTAAGGCGTTTGGCGGCAATGAGGTGCTCAAGGATATCTCGCTCGAGGTAAAGCGTGGCGAGGTCGTGGCGATTATCGGGCCTTCGGGTGGCGGCAAGTCCACGCTGCTGCGCTGCGCCACGCTGCTCGAGACGCTCGACGGCGGCTCGCTTTCGTTTGGCGATCTTGCGGTTGCGACGGATGCGGGATCGGGCGCGGTCTATGCGAAGGGCGATGTGCCCAAGCAGGCGCGCTCGCGGTTTGGCCTGGTGTTCCAGAACTACAATCTGTTTCCGCACTATACCGTGATGAAAAACATCACCGACGCTCCGGTCCGCGTGCTCAAGCGCCCGCGCGAGCAGGCGGAGGCACGCGCGCGTGAGCTGATTGCGCAAATGGGGCTGACGGGCAACGAGAACAAAGTGCCGTGTGAGCTTTCGGGCGGTCAGCAACAGCGCGTGAGTATTGCCCGCGCCCTGGCGCTCGATCCGGAAATATTATTCTTTGACGAGCCGACCTCGGCGCTCGATCCCGAGCTGACGGCCGAGGTGCTGCGTGTCATTAAGGACCTGGCGGCGCAGAATATGACGATGGTAATTGTGACCCACGCGATGCAGTTTGCGCGCGATGTTGCCGACCGCGTGGTCTTTATGGACGGCGGCCGTATTGTCGAGGAGGGCCCTGCCGAGCAGGTCATCGACCATCCACGCGAGCAGCGTACCCGCGAGTTCTTGAGCCGTATCGAGGGATAGACTCAGGTATTTACTCAACTATTAATTGAGGCGAAGCCGCCACAGGTCTTACGGTCTGTGGCGGCTTTTTGTTTACATCGACGGGGTTCAATAATTGCCCCACAAGCTTGTCTCTTCCTCTCGCCGCCTGTATTCATACGCGTGCCGAAAGGTCTGCATGGACAGCCGCCCGTGAGGGTAGGGTGGTGGCATAGGACATTTGGAGGGTGAGTCGGCTCGGCTGCCGACCATGCTGCTCCCGGGACGGCACCGACCGCGAACTCTCCCCGTTGGCGTCGCGCATTGCGCGCGGCCCTGCAAGGAGGTCATCATGGGTGCTCCCAAGACCGGCAATGTAAGGAACGTGGTGCTCGTAGGCCAAGGCGGGGTGGGCAAGACTTCACTCGCCGAGGCCATGCTCCACCTTTCCGGTAAGACCGCCCGCCTGGGCGGCCACGACGGCACCAAGCCCACGCTCGACTATGACCCCGAAGAGGTCAAGCGTGCGTTTTCCATCTCGACGACCATTGCGCCGATCGACTGGAAGGGTGCTCGCATCAATGTGCTCGATGCCCCGTGCTATCCTGATTTTATCGGCGACGCCTTTGCCGCGATGAGCGTCTGCGAGACGGCCCTGTTTGTGGTCGACGCCGAGGCCGGCCCGCAGCCTACGACGGTTAAGCTCTGGTATGCCGCCGAGGATCTGCGCCTGGCGCGTGCGGTATTCGTAAACCGCCTGTCGCGCTCCGAGGCCAGCTTTGCGACCACAATGGACCTGCTGCAGGAGCGCTTTGGTACGCGCCTGGGCGCCGTGACTCTTCCCTGGGGCGAGGGCGAGGACTTTGACGGCATCATCGACCTGGTGCGCATGAAGGCGCGCCACTGCAACGGCGCCGAGGCCGTTGAGTCGGAGATTCCCGAGGAGTATCGTGCCCAGGCCGAGGAGGCCCATGACCATCTGTGCGAGCTGGTGGCCGAGGCTGACGACGAGCTGATGATGAAATACTTGGAAGGCGAGGAGACGCTGACGCAGGAGGAGCTTGAGGGCTTGTTGTCCAAGGCGATCGCCGAACGCATCTTTGTGCCGGTCTTTGCGGGCGATTGCATTAAGGAGCAGGGCGTCAACTCGCTGATGGACGACATCGCCACGTACTTCCCGGCGCCGACCGACTACGGCGAGATGCCGCTCATCGACGGCGATTCGCTTAAGATCTCGAGTGACGATGACCGTCCGGTGGCCTTTGTGTTTAAGACCCTGGCCGATCCGCAGCAGGGTCGCATCAGCTTTATCAAGGTGCTGACGGGTACGCTTGAGCCGGGTCTTGAGCTGATCAACGCCCGCACGCGCAAGAGCGACCGTCTGGCCCACCTGTATGTGATGTGCGGCCGCGACATGACCGAGGTCGGGCACGCGTATGCTGGCGACATCATCGTGGCGCCCAAGCTGGCGGCCGAGACGGGCGATACGCTCTCGATTACCGGTAAGGTCGAGGCGGCGGCGTTTAAGTTCCCCAACTCGCAGTACCGCATCGCCATTGAGGCCGAGAATCGCGGCGACGAAGAGAAGCTCTACACGTTTATCGAGAAGGCCTGCAAGGCCGATCCGACCATGAGTATCGACCGCGACGAGGAGACCGGGCAGACCATCATCTCGGCGGTGGGCGAGGCGCAGGTTTCGGTGCTGCTCAACCGTTTGGAGGACCGTACCAAGGTTGTGGCAAAGAGCGTGCCGATCCGCATTCCGTATCGCGAGACCATCCGCCGCACGGCAAGTGCCCAGGGTCGTCATAAGAAGCAGACCGGTGGTGCCGGTCAGTATGGTGACTGCTGGCTGCGTGTGGAGCCGCTTATTGGGCCCGACGGCACGAGCGACGGCTACGAGTTTGTGGATGAGGTCGTGGGCGGCCGCATTCCGCGCTCGCTGATCCCCGCCGTGGACAAGGGCGTCCAGGAGACCATGAAGGACGGCATTATTGCCGGCTATCCGCTCACGGGCATTCGCGTCGCGGTGTACGACGGCTCGTATCACAGCGTCGACTCCAACGAGATGGCGTTCCGCGCGGCGGCCCGCATCGGCCTGCGCAAGGCGTGCGCCGATGCCGACCCGGTGGTGCTGGAGCCCATCGAGGAAATTACGGTGACGATCCCCGAGAGCTATGCCGGCGCCGTGATGGGCGACATCTCGGCCTCGCGCGGTCGCGTGACAGGCATGGAGACCGACGAGCGCGGCGATACCGTGGTCATTGCCCAGGCGCCGCTGGCCGAGCTGACGGATTATTCGACGCGCCTGCGCTCTATCACGCGCGGCACGGGCGACTTTACCATGAAGCCCGCAGGCTATGAGCAGGTGCCTTATGACGTTCAGGCCAAGCTGGTCGAGCGCTATGAGGAGGGCCGCGCCAAGTAGCGTGTGGCTTTGTCTGCAACATGCATGCCGATGCAAGGGCCGCTCTGGGTAATCCGGAGCGGCCCTTTTTGATCCCTGGGGGATGCAAATCGGTTCTTGTCGTGGTTAGGGCTAGTCCCCCGAGGCCTGGTTGCGGCCGGTGGCGTAGTCAATCTGCACATGCGGTTGCAGGTTGTAGCAGTACACGTGGAAGCACAGCGTTTTGCCGTGGTCCTCGACCGACTGTGCCTCAAGGCGCACGCCACGGCAGACAAGTTCCTCTTCGTTATACATGGGTGTGACGCGATAGAGCACGTGGTTGCCCGTGTCGTGGATGTAGCCGAGAATCTGCTCTTCGAAGGGCAACATGCCTGTCTCGTTGAGATAGCGAGTACCGGTGAGGAGATTTTTGCGGTTGGCGTTTTCGCCGCAGAGCGACCAGGCGATAAGGTGACAGCGGTTGTAGAGGCTCTGGCCTGGAATAAAGTCGTAGCGCTGCTGGTGCCAACCGGCGGGATGGATGCGCGAGATGTCGCCGCGCTTGCCTTGGCCGAGCGATTCGGGTCCTATGCAGGCGAGCGCTTTGCGGGTACGGCCCAGGCTGTCGAGTTTAGAGAACTTCTTAAAGCAGCCCTCTTCGGTGGCCCGTTCGTATTCATCGAGCGTGAACGACGGCGTGCCGAGCGGATGCGTGCCGTCGGCGCGGAGGGCAACGTAGGGGTTGCCGGCGTAGTCGGGAATGCTGCTGAGATATACGCCGCGGGCGCGGTTGAGGTCGGGGTTTTCCACTTCGTCGACGGGGGTGGCGTTCGAAGAGACATCGTCAGCGGTGCCGGTCGTGGCGGATTCGGAGCCATCGCCGGAGTCCTCGGAGCTCGCTGTTCCCGATTCGAGCCGGGCGACCAAGTCCGCTTCGTCGTCGGTGCGGTTGGGGCTCTCGCTTTGCTTCTCGGCTAGAGCCGCCGCCTGCTCATCGCTTTGCGGCGAGAGCAGCTTGGGCGCCCCGTCGAGCGATCCCGTAAACAGCGCAAAGCCCAGCACCACGGCGGTGCCGATGGAAAGTACTTGCTTGTAGGCGGACTTGCGCGACATTGCGGCTCCTGGCTAGATGGTTGGGAATCTACCAGTCTAGCAGGTGCCGGCAGGGGCCGTTCTATCGAACAAATACTCAAGATTTGGGATAGACGTTACTGATTCATTTGCCTCATATGGAGCTGCGACGGTTGTGCATATGGAGCTATTCGGCGTTTCCCCAGATAAAACCTGCCAAAATAAACCTGGCCCTTTTCAGCAGGTTGGCGCGATATGATATATACGTTATATACAAGTTGCAAAGTGGGATGGGGTTGCGGTAACGCAAGCCGGCGAAGGGGGCCGATATGATCAAGGCTGTCATTTTTGACATGGACGGAACGCTGGTCGACACCGAGCGTTTGGACATGAGGGCATGGAAGGTGGGCGCTGCCGAGCTGGGGATCGCGATTGACGATGCGCTGGTCCATCAGTTTATCGGTCGCTCGATGCCCGATGTCAGGGACATCCTTGAGGAGCATTATGGCAGCCGCGAAATCGTCGAGACGGTCGAAGCCCGCTACAGGGATGCTCTCGACGAGATGGTCAAGACCGATCTTGAGCTTAAGGCTGGCGCTGCCGAGTGCCTGGACGAACTGCTGGCTGCGGGCTATCACGTGGGCCTTGCGACGTCGTCGCGTCGCGTTGCGGCCGAGCGCAACCTTAAGACGGTCGGCCTCTTTGACAAGTTTGAAACGGTGACATGCAACGAGGATACTCTGAACGGCAAGCCCAATCCCGAGATCTACCTGCTCGCCTGCGAGCGCGCGGGCTTTGCTCCCGAGGAATGTGCCGTGGTCGAGGACTCACGCAATGGCTGCGTCTCAGGCATCACGGCCGGCTGCCATGTCTTTGCCGCGCCCGATATCTTGCCGCTGCCGCAGGACGTGGTAGATGGCTGCGAGGCCGTGCTCGACACGCTGTTCGATCTGCCGGCCGCGGTCAAGGCCGTGCGCTAAAGGTATGTGCCGAGGTCGATGACGGTAGCTTTGGCGTGGCTGCTTGCCCGGGTGCTGACGCGCTCGGCAATCTGGCTGCCGATGCCGTAGCCGTCGGATGCGGTATTCTACTCTCCGGCGCCAATGAACTCAATTTTAATATCGGGATACGGGGCGAGGGTCTTGTGGATGTCAGGTATGCGCAGAGCGAGCTGCATGAATGCCGCTCTGCCCACAACGGTGATATGGCGTGTCCCTCTTCGCGTTTTCCCCGATAAAAATCTGCCAAAATAAACCTGTCCCTTTTTTAGTAGGTTGCGGGGGCTCGGGTTTGCTTGTTTCGCGTGACGTTGCGTGGAATAATCGAGGCGAACCATCTTAACTAGAATTCATTGCGCTTGCCCTTCGGCTGCGCCTATTTTCGGAGGCATCATGAGGGTCGTTAAGCGCATTAATCACAATGCCGCCTTGCTTGTCAACGATAAGGGAACCGAGCTTGTGGCACTGGGGAAAGGCATTGGTTTTCCTGACGGCCCCGATGAGGTTTCGCTTGCGCAGATTGAGCGCACGTTTTACAACGTTGATGCGCGCTATCTGCCACTTCTTAACGAGATCGATCCCAAGGTAATGGAGTTTAGTGCGCAGATTGCCGATGTCGCGCGCACCAACATTTCGCGCGAGCTGTCGGCGAACCTTCCTTTTACGCTCGCCGACCACATTAGTTTTGCCATCAAGCGCTGCCGTGAGCACATGTTTGTTCAGATGCCGCTTTCTTGTGACGTTCAACAGCAATATCCCATTGAATTTAAGATCGCGATGCTTGCCCATGCTGGCATAGAGCGCGAATTCGGCATATCTATGCCACGCGGGGAGAGGGCGGGCATCGCACTCTGCATCGTTAACAGCGTTATGGCAAGTTCTAGTAAGGCGAAGTCAAACGACGTCCGCCGCGAGGAACGCCTGATCGAAAAGCTCGTAGCGATCATCGAGAAAGATCTTGCTATCGCCGTTGACCGCGATGCTTTTGACTATGCACGCTATGACACTCATGTACGCTACTTGTTAGAGCGCGTCCGCACCGGGGAGCCGCTTAATACCGATAATGCGGCGCTCTATCGTCCTCTCTGTGAGGAGCACCCGGCTATAGCGGCTTGTGTTGACAAAATGGCAGAAGTTATCGAGGAAACGTATCATGCCTCCATCGTGCCCGAGGAGAAGGTGTATCTCATGCTCCATGTCAATCGGGTCTATGCCGGCAACGTAACGGGCAAGGTGCCAGCCGACAAATAGGCGCTTTCTATGCCGTTCATCAAAGAAAGCGTACCGTTCGCAGA
>CAUCXP010000074.1 GCA_958446785.1 uncultured Collinsella sp.
GCACTGCCGTGGTGGACGGCCAGCTCGTGACCAATGGTGGCCGCGTGCTTGCCGTGACCGCTCTGGGTGACACGTTCGAGAACGCTCGCAACCTTGCCTACGAGGCCTGCGAGAAGATTGCTTTTGAAGGCAAGACCCTGCGCCACGACATCGGCCTGCGCGCGCTGCGCGGCCGCGACGCCTGGGATGCCTAAAATCCGAGAGGAATGAGACGGATGGACGAGAAGAACGAAGAGCTCGTGGATGCGCAGATCGTCGAGGAGGACAGCCGCATGTATGGGCACGCCGAGGGCGAGCCTGGTGGCGAGGTCGCTGACGAGCCGGCGCTGGTGTTGGGCGACGACGACCCGCACGATGTCGAGCTGCACGAGAAGATTCTTTCGGAGGAGTGCGCCTGGAAGGGCAAGATCCTCGACGTCCACCGTCTTGAGGTTGAGCTGCCCAACGGTCGCCGCAGCGCCCGCGATATCGTTCGCCATCCGGGTGCGGCGGCCGTTGTGGCGCTGACCGAGAGCGGCAAGATCGTACTGGTGCGTCAGTACCGCACCGCTATCGACCGCGTGACGGTCGAGATTCCCGCCGGCAAGCTCGATCCAGGCGAGGACCCGCTCGATTGCGCCAAACGCGAGCTGCATGAGGAGACGGGCTTTAGGGCTGGTCGCATTCGCTTTTTGACGTCGATTGTCACGTCCTGCGGTTTTTGCGATGAGATCATCCACATCTACTTGGCTACCAAGCTCGAGTTTGATGCGCCCAACCCCGATGATGACGAGTTTGTCAACGTGGACCTGGTGCCGCTGCACGAGCTGATCGACGCCGTGCTCGACGGCAAGATCGAAGACGCCAAGACCGTCGTGGGCGCCTTGGCCTGCGATAGCATCGCGCACCGCTTGGGCGGAGCGGAGCTCTAGGTTACGCGGTTTTACCAAACCGCGTAACGAGTCGACGCTGCAAACGCCCCTAAGCGGCAATCTGCCTTTCAATCGTCGCTCGCGTACCGAAGTACGCGTCGCTCCTCTTTCAAGGCACCTTGCTTGCTTAGGGACGTTTTCGCTGACGCTGCCAGAACATCGGCGTTATGCTTGTTGGGACGCTTTGTTTTCAGCCTGACCGGTTCAACCGGATTTCTCACGCTATTTATTTCTCTTCGAGGATTGCATGTTTAAAAGGTTTCTCTCGTATTACGAGCCCCAGATGGGGCTTTTTGTTGCCGATACTGTTTGCGCTCTGGTGCTTGCCGCCATTGACCTGGCGTTCCCCATTATCCTGCGCAATTTGACCGGTGGGCTCTTTACTCAGGGTCAGGCTGTCATTATGCAGGCGCTCGGCATGATTGCGGTGGGCTTGGTGCTGATGTATGCCGCCCGCTGCGCCTGCCGCTATTTTGTGAGCTATTGGGGTCACGTGATGGGCGCGCGTATGGAGTCCAAGATGCGCGAGGACCTGTTTGACCAGTATGAGCGCTTTAGCTTTGCGTACTTTGACCGCAACAGCTCGGGCGACATGATGAGCCGCGTGGTCAACGACCTGTTCGATATCTGCGAGGCGGCGCACCACGTGCCCGAGTGGATCATCATCTGCGGCATCGAGATTATCGGCTCGTTTGTGATCCTCTTTACCATCGCCCCGGTGCTGGCGCTCGCCATGGCCGTGGTGACGGCGGCGTTTGCGGTCATCATGTTTTGGCAGAACATGCGCATGCGCGAGGTCTTTAGCGACAACCGCAAAAAGATCAGCGGCATCAATGCGCAGCTGCAGGATTCGCTGGCGGGCATGCGCGTGGTCAAGAGTTTTGCCAATGAGGAGACCGAACGCTTCAAGTTCCGCGCCTCCAACAATCGCTATCTTTCGTCCAAGGAGAACATGTATCACGCCATGGGCGTCTATACTGCGACGTATGGCCTGCTCTCGGGTGTGCTCTATGTGATCGTGGTACTGCTGGGCGGCTGGCTGGTCGCCCAGGGACAGCTGCAGGCGGTCGATATGGCGACCTTTGCACTCTATATTTCGCTGTTCTGCACGCCGCTCGAGACACTCGTCAATTCGGCCGAAACGTATCAGAAGGCTATCGCCGGCTTTAAGCGTATGGACGAGGTGCTCTCGACCGCGCCGGATATCCAGGACAAGCCGGGCGCCACGGATCTGCAGGTGACTGCCGGCGCCGTGGATTATCACGACGTGTGCTTTAACTACGAGGACGTTGAGCTGGGCGAGGGTGATGCCGACGAGCGTCCCGTTATCGACCATATGAATCTGTCCATCAAGCCCGGGCAGACCATCGCTTTGGTTGGCCCTTCGGGCGGTGGCAAGTCCACGACCTGTTCGCTGCTGCCGCGCTTTTATGACGTGGCTGCCGGATCCATTAGCATCGACGGCCAGGACGTGCGCGATGTGACGCAGCAGAGCCTGCGCCGCGCCATCGGCCTGGTGCAGCAGGATGTCTACCTGTTTGACGGAACAATCGGCGAGAACATCGCTTACGGCAAGCCGGGCGCTACGGCAGAAGAGATCGCCGAGGCCGCCCGTCGCGCCAACATCGATGCCTTTATCGAGTCGCTTCCACAGGGCTATGACACGGTCGTGGGCGAGCGCGGCAGCCGTCTTTCGGGCGGACAGAAGCAGCGCGTTGCCATTGCGCGTGTGTTTCTCAAGAACCCCAAGATCCTGATTTTGGACGAGGCGACGAGTGCTTTGGATAACGAGAGCGAGGAGGCGGTGCAGGAGTCACTCGAAGAGCTGGCACGCGGCCGCACCACGATTATCATCGCCCATCGTCTTTCGACCATTAAGCATGCCGATGAGATTGCGACCGTTGAGCATGGTCGCGTTGTGGAGCGTGGCACGCACGAGGAGCTTCTCGCCCGTGGCGGCACCTATGCCCGTTACTATCGAATGCAGTTCGAAGGTGCGCGTGCGCACGAGCTCGACTGATTGATATGACAGGAAGTTTATGGCTGACAAGAACCCTTTGACTCCGGAAGAAGTGACGGAGTTATTCTCCGAAATCGATGCATCCGGCGTCTTGGATCCCACGCTTGCCAAAAAGCGAACCGAGCGCATGCGTGAGAAGGAGGCTGCGGCCAAGCGCGGTGACAAAGCGGCGCTAGCGCAGCTGCGCAGCGAGGACCGCGCGAGCCAGGCAAAACATATCGACCCGCTGTCCGAGGACGATCCTTCGGGCTCGCAGGTGAGCCATACCATTACGAAGACCGCGATGGCCGTAGTCATTGGTATTTTGGTGCTGATCGTGGGCATGCAGATCGGCTACGGCGTGATGCGCCGTCTGAATACCGCCAACCTGTCCGAGAGCGTTTCGGTGGATACCGTCTCGACCGCGCTCAAGGGTGGACTCGAATGGGGCAACGGCTTTACGCAGTTCCCGCTCGATTTTTCTGTCGACGAGGCCGATGAGCGTACGGGCACGGTTGAGGTGACGGTGTTGGACACGTCGTCTGCCAATGAGCTCGAGCTGCTGTCCAACGGGCAGATCCAGGCCGCGGCGCTTGCGACCAACGCCCTGCTCAACGACAAGATTGACCGCGTGGTGTATAACGTTCACGCCTATATCGATGAGGATAGCAACATTCAGCACGATTCCTTTTTTGGCATGTTCCCCGCGCGGGGTCATCAGAGCGCCATTTTGACGTTTGTGTGGACCAAGAGCTCATCCAACGCCACGAGCATCGACTGGAAGATGCGCATCGTAAGCATGGACGACACCATTGCCGAGCGCATTCAAAAACAGGTGAACTCGGTTTCGTCGCTGATCGAGGACCCGGTGGTGAGCCAGACCAAGATTGACGAGGAAAAGGCCGAACGTGACCTGGAGCATCGTCTGCATGGCCGCGAGATTTTCCGCGGCGGCAAGCCCGATCGCTCACCGTCCGATCTGCTGGAACAGGACAAGAAAAAGTAAGACGCCATCATCCCGCGTGAGCCACAAGCCCCGCGGGATGATTTTTCTGGGACGGGGATTAAATAATCATTATGCATAGAAAGTCATAATTATCATTTCGTAAACAATTTGATGAAATTAACGCCATGAGGCATGCTTGCGGTTACAATACCGCGAGGCCTAACTACACACCTTTAAGCCGGTCCTGTGAGACCGGGAAGGAGAATTATGGCGAACAACCATACCGCGGGCGCTGCCGCCCGCACCTTCGCGCCCAGCGAGCTTTGCCAGCATATGCTGGCCAAAACCAGCAAGGGCACCTGCGGTCCCTGTATCCTGTATCTTGAGGATGGGACCATTTTTTATGGACGTGCATGCGGCGCCGAGGGCACCGCGACCGGCGAAGTCTGCTTCAACACCTCGCTCGAGGGCTACTTTGAGGTCATGACCGACCCGAGTTATGCCGGCCAAATTGTAACCATGACCTATCCGCAGATCGGCAATTACGGTATCGACGAGACCGATGTCCAGTCGGCCTTCCCTGGCGACGCCGTGCGCCCTGCGAGCGCTCCGGCTATGCGCGGCATGATCGTTCGCGACATGTGCGCCACGCCTTCTAACTGGCGCTCGGCCGTCAGCGTGCCGGAGTACCTGCGCGCTCACGGCATCGTCGCTATCGAGGGTGTCGACACCCGCGCTCTGGTGCGCCATCTGCGCGACAATGGTTCCAAAATGGGCATTATCTCGACCGAGATCTTCGACGTCGACGAGCTTGCCGAGCGTCTGGCCGCAGCGCCCACGCTGGTAGGCGAGAACCTGGTCAAGACCGTAAGTTGCCCCGCGCCTCACGAGTTTGTGGCCGCCGACCTGCCTGCCACGCATGACTTTGCGCTTGCGGTTGCCGCTCCTGCCCGTCACAAAGTGGTCGCCTACGACTGCGGTGTGAAGCGCGGCATTCTGGAGGGGCTGGTCCGCGCCGGCTGCGACCTGACCGTCGTGCCGTGGGATACTCCCGCCCAGCAGGTGCTCGAGATGAATCCCGATGGCGTCTTTTTGTCCAACGGCCCCGGCGACCCCGACGCCGTGGTGGAGACCTACGAGCAGGTGCAGCAGCTGATCGGCAAGGTGCCGGTCTTTGGTATTTGCCTAGGTCACCAGATGATCAGCTTGGCCTGCGGCGCCCAAATGGAAAAGCTTAAATTCGGTCACCGTGGCGGTAACCAGCCGGTTATGAATCTGGTGAGCCGTCGCGTGGAGATCACCGCGCAAAACCACGGCTTTGGCCTGCTGTTCCCCAGTCTGGGCAAACTGATTCCGGAGCTTTCCGGCGGCGAAACCGAGCATGCGGCCGATGGCGACCTGCGCGCCTGGGTGCGCCGCGGTATCGCGCCGGTCGTGATGAACGAGCGCTTTGGCCGCATTCGCCTGACACATGTGAACCTCAACGACGGCACCGCCGAGGGCATCCAGCTGCTCGACGCCCCGTGCTTCTCGGTCCAATACCACCCCGAGGCTTCGCCCGGCCCCACCGATGCCCACTATCTCTTTACCGCCTTTACGCGACTCATGGACGGCGAGGAGAACTACCTGGACATCGACACCGCGAAGGACCGCCTCGCCGGCTGGAATTTCGCCGAGTCCGAGAACGCTGCGACCGAGGAGAACTAACATGCCTAAACGTACTGACATCAAGCGCATCCTCGTTATTGGTTCGGGCCCCATCGTTATCGGTCAGGCCTGCGAGTTCGACTACTCCGGCGCCCAGGCCTGCAAGGTGCTCAAGGAGGATGGCTTTGAGGTCATCCTGGTCAACTCCAATCCGGCGACCATCATGACCGACCCGGGCTTGGCTGACCGCACCTATGTTGAGCCTATCACCGCCGAGTTTATCGAGCGCGTGATCAAGAAAGAGCACCCGGACGCGCTGCTGCCCACGCTGGGCGGCCAGACCGGTCTGAACGCCGCCGTCGAGCTGGCAAAGGACGGCACGCTCGACAAGTACGGCGTCGAGATGATCGGTTGCGACCTGGCCGCCATCGAGCGCGGCGAGGACCGCAAGCTCTTTAACGAGGCCATGGCCGAGATCGGCCTGGAGGTCGCGCGCTCGGGCTACGCCTATAGCGTGGCTGACGCCGAGGCCATCGCCGAGCGCGTGGGCTATCCCTGCGTGCTGCGTCCGAGCTTTACCCTCGGCGGTGCCGGCGGCGGCATCGCGCATACCCATGAGGAGCTCGTCTCTATCGTGAGCCAGGGCCTTGAGCTCTCGCCTGCCCACGAGGTGCTGGTCGAGGAGTCCATCGAGGGCTGGAAAGAGTACGAGATGGAGGTCATGCGCGACCACGCCGGCAACGGCATCATCGTGTGCTCCATCGAGAACCTCGATCCCATGGGCGTGCATACCGGCGACTCCATCACGGTGGCACCGGCGCAGACCCTCTCCGACCTTGAGTATCAGCGCATGCGTGTCGCCTCGCTCGCCATCTTGGAAAAGATCGGCGTCGAGACCGGCGGCTCCAACGTGCAGTTTGCCGTGAACCCCCAGACCGGCCGTCTGATCGTCATCGAGATGAACCCGCGCGTGAGCCGCTCGTCCGCACTGGCCTCCAAGGCCACGGGTTTCCCCATCGCCAAGGCCGCCGCGCGCCTGGCCGTTGGCTATACGCTCGACGAAATCGTCAACGACATCACCAAGGCAACGCCCGCCTGCTTTGAGCCCACGATTGACTACTGCGTGGTCAAGGTGCCGCGCTTTGCCTTCGAGAAGTTCAAGGGTACCGACCCCACGCTCACCACGCGCATGAAGGCCGTGGGCGAGATCATGGCGATCGGCCGCACCTTTGAGGAGGCCTTTGGCAAGGCCATGCGCTCGCTGGAGGACGGACATCAGGGCATTTGCGCCGGTGGCAAGGAGGGTGCCGACAAGCTGAGCGACGACGAGCTCGCTCAGGCCGTGGCAACCCCGACCGAGCACCGCATCTTCTTTGTGGTCGAGGCCCTGCGCCGTGGCTGGGACATCGCCCGCATCCATGCCATCTGCGGTATCGATCCGTGGTACCTCAACCGTATCAACGACATGGTGCAGGTCCAGGAGAGCATCCGCGGCCTGCGCGTGGAGGATATCGACGCCGACGCGATGCGCCTGCTCAAGCAGTACGGCACGAGCGACGCCGAGATTGCCGCGCTGACCGGCTCCGATGAGCGCTTTGTGCGCGCTTACCGCAAGGGCCTGGGCGTGGTTCCCAGCATGAAGACGGTCGATACCTGCGCGGCCGAGTTCTCGAGCGCCACGGAGTACCACTACAAGACGTACGAGAACATCTACCGCACGAGCCCGGATGCCAAGAAGTGCGTGGCTCCCGACGAGACCACGCCGGCGGACAAGCCCA
>CAUCXP010000075.1 GCA_958446785.1 uncultured Collinsella sp.
CGGGGCTCGAGCCCGATTGCGTGCTTATGGACGGCAACCCCCTGGGCGCCGTTCCCAACGAGCGCGACGTGGTGAAGGGCGACGCCAAGATTGCCTGCATCGCCGCGGCGTCCATCATGGCCAAGGTCACCCGTGACGAGATGATGGTCGAGTACGACGCCGAGTATCCTGAGTACCATTTGGCCGAGTCAAAGGGCTACGCGAGCCCCGAGCACATCGAGGCGATTCGCAAACATGGACTTTCTCCGCTGCACCGTGTGAGCTTTTGCGGAAACTTTCTGCAGACTGAGCGCCTTTTTTAGGCCAATTGTGAAGATAGGGACCTTAAGGGTTCCATAAACTTGCTGGTAGGGGCCGTGTGCAACGCCATTGTTGCATGCGGCCCCTCATTTGTCGGCATTTGGTTTGCTTTTGGTTTGCTTCCAGTACTTACCCGCATGAAACCTGCCCTCATTATCGAGGCAATGCAGAGAGCGGGAAAGGAGACCCCATGTGTGCCGCAGCCAAAATGAGCAAGACGCAGCAGCTCAAGGAACGTTGGGAAGAGGGGGAGCTCGATTGCGGGTCGATCACGCCTGAGTTTATCAAGGGGCTCAGTCCTCGCGAGCTCGGTATGCTGGGCGAGCTTATCGCAATCGATTACTTTAACGAGCGCGGCTATACATTGCTGGAACAAGGCTTTCGATGCTCGGAGGGCGAGGCCGACCTGGTGCTGCTTGATGAGCTCGACGATGTGGTGGTGATGGCCGAGGTCAAGACCAGGCGTGTTGCGCTGGATTGCGACACGCGGGTGTTTCCCGAGGAAGCGGTGAATGCCCAAAAGCAGCGGCGCTATCGTCGCATTGCGAGTTGCTATCTCATGGAGCATTATCCGCTCAAAGCGATCCGCTTCGATGCCGTGGGCGTCACCATTCGCGGCGGGCATATCGCCGAGATCGAGCACCAGTACAACGCGTTCGATTGGCAGGTGTCGTGATGGCGTTCGAAACCTTTGCCGTTCACGCAGCCTGTATCCGCGGCGTTGAGGCGATTCCCGTCACGGTCGAGGTTTCGCTTGCGGGCGGCATCCCGGGCATCCAGATGCTCGGCATCCCGAGTATGGAGGTCATGGAGTCGCGCGGGCGCATTCGCTGCGCGATGCGCTCTGCCGGATTCGAGATCCCACGCTCGGGCATTACGGTCAATCTGGCGCCGGGCGATATCCGAAAGACCGGTAGCGGCTTTGATCTGCCGATAGCCATTGCGGTGCTTGCAGCCGACGGTCAGATTCCCCGTGACAATCTCGACCGTTGCCTCATTGCCGGCGAGCTCGGCTTGGATGGCACGGTGCTTCCTGTCAAGGGCGAGGTGGCGTTCCAGCTGCTGGCTCGCGATATGGGGCTGTCTTTTATCGCCGGCAGGTCCGACCAACATGTTCCGCTTGCGGGGGTCGACTGCGGTTTTATTGATCATCTGTCTCAGCTTGCCCGCGGTATGGGCGAGGCGGCTCGGCATTATCTGGATTCCGAGGGCGTGGAGGCCACCTTTGAGCCCGAGCTCGATTATGCCGACGTGTTGGGGCAGGAGGTCGCCAAGCGCGGCATAGCGCTTGCGGCGGCAGGGGAGCTGGGCTTGCTTATGATCGGGTCTCCGGGATCGGGCAAGACCATGCTTGCGCGCCGCATGACGGGTATTTTGCCCGAGCTTTCCGTTGAGGATCAGCAGGAGGCACTGTGCATCCATTCGGTCTTGGGTGAGAACATCGATGGGCTGCTTGCGGGGCATCGGCCGTTTCGATGCCCTCATCACAGCATTTCGACAGCGGGCCTTATTGGCGGAGGACGCCCTGTGCATCCGGGCGAGATCAGCCTTGCCCATGGCGGCGTGCTCTTTTTGGACGAGCTTGCCGAGTTTCCCACCGGTGTGCTGCAGACGCTCAGGCAGCCTATCGAGCGCGGCTATGTCAGGATCGTGCGCGTCGATGGCGCCTTTACGTTTCCCTCGCGCTTTCAGCTGCTTGCGGCGAGCAATCCCTGCCCCTGCGGCTTTTTGGGCGATCGCGAGGTTCCGTGTCGTTGCTCGGCATCGATGGTAGAGCGCTATCGGTCCAAGCTGCGCGGTCCCTTGGCCGACCGCATCGACCTGATGATCGACGTGACCCGCCCCGATCCGCAGGTGATTATCGAGGGCGCTGAGGGCATGTCGTCGGCCGAGCTGCGCGACTACGTTGTCCGCGGTAGGGCTTTTCGTGTCTGGCGCGAGTCCCGTATGGACGATGCGGATGCCGAGGCCGAGGACGATGAGTCACGGTCCATTGACGGTGTCGTGTCGACCTTTGCACTCGACGAGGCCGCCGAGAAATGCGTGCTCGGCCTGTCGAAGCGCACGCATCTCACGGGGCGCGGCATCGTGCGTCTGGTTCGCATCGCGCGCACGATTGCCGATGTCGCCGAAAGTGAGCGGGTGACGCAAGATCATGTGCTCGAGGCGGCGATGTATCAGGGACGGAGGGATCAGTGATGGGTGAGGCCCGCTATGAACTGCATCCCGGGGATGCGTTGTATCCAGATACCTTTTTGGAGCTCTCTGATGTACCCCAGACGCTCTATGTGCGTGGCGACCCTGCCGCACTGTCGACTCCCGCGCTCTCCATTATCGGCGCTCGCAAGGCCTCGCCGTACGGCCTTGCCGTGGCAGAGCTGGCCGCGAAAGTTGCGGTCGAGGCGGGGGTGACGGTGGTCTCGGGCGGCGCGGTCGGCTGCGACCAGGCCTCGGGTTGGGCCGCGGTCAATGCTGGTGGTAAACATGTCATGGTGTTGGGGACAGGCGCCGATGTAGTCTACCCGCGCTCGAGCGCGGGTCTTATCGCGCGCACGATCGATACGGGCGGCGCGGTCGTGTCCATCTCGCCTTGGGGTATGGGACCGCGCAAGTTTGCCTTCCCGCGGCGCAATCGCGTGATCGCTGCGCTGTCGCAGGCGCTCTTTGTATCGGAGGCCGGCATGCCATCCGGGACGTTTTCTACGGCCGAGGCCGCCATGGACTTGGGGCGCGAGCTGCTTGCCGTGCCGGGCTCCATTTTGTCTCCCGAGTCGCGCGGTACCAACTACCTTATTGCTAACGGTGCCTGCTGCATTATCGACGAGGAGTCCATCGAGGTGGCTATCTCTCGCATATACGGCACCCTGCGCTACTCGCGCCCTGATGCGCCCGGTATAGCCGACCTGGATGTCACGCAGCAGACCGTGATGCATGCGCTCATCGCCTCGCCGCTCAAGGTCGACGACATCGCGGCACTCGTCTCGCTCGATGCCGTCGGCGTGCTCAAACTTCTGGGATCGCTCGAACTCGAGGGCCTCATCGAGCGCATGATGGATGGAAGGTATGCGCCCTCCAAGTTTGCCCTTCACGCCCAGACGCCCTTCGGTCACAATGGAAAACGTGTCAATTAGAAAGGTGTTTGCAGATGCTGTTTGATCAGGTGACGGTTATCGGTGGCGGTCTGGCGGGATCGGAATGTGCGATTCAGCTGGCAGATCGCGGGTTCGCCGTAAAGCTGTGCGAGATGCGCCCGCAGGTGAGCTCCCCGGCCCACCATACCGATCACTTGGCGGAGCTCGTCTGCTCCAATTCGTTTAAATCGACCCGTCCGGACTCTGCGGCGGGCTTGTTAAAGGCCGAGCTTGAGCGCATGGGCTCGGTCTTGCTCGATTGTGCCCATCGCGCGGCCGTTCCTGCCGGCGGCGCCCTGGCAGTTGACCGTGTTACATTCTCCGAGCTCGTCGAGGCCGAGGTTGCCGCCCGCCCCAATATCGAGGTCGTCCACGGTGAGGTCACCCAGATTCCCGAGGGCCATGTGGTTATCGCCGCGGGCCCCTTGTGCTCGCCGGCATTGAGCGAGGAGGTCATGAAGCTTGTCGGTGGTGACGCCCTGGCGTTCTTTGACGCGGCCGCCCCGATTGTCGATGCCTCCACGCTCGATATGGACGTGCTGTTCTCGCAGTCGCGCTACGAGGAGCAGGGGAGTGGCGACTATCTCAATGCCCCACTCAACAAGGAAGAGTACGAGGCCTTTATCGAGGCGCTCACCACCGCCGATCGCGTGGTGCTCAAGGATTTTGAGGGCGGGGACCTGTTCCAGGCCTGTCAGCCTGCCGAGGAGGTCGCGCGCACGGGCAAGGATGCCATCCGTTTTGGTGCCATGAAGCCCGTTGGACTCACCGACCCGCGCACCGGTCGCCGTCCTTGGGCGGCGATTCAGCTGCGCGCCGAGAACAAGGGGAAGACGGCCTATAACCTGGTTGGTTTCCAGACCAACCTGACCTTCGGCGAACAGAAGCGCGTCTTCCATATGGTTCCCGGCCTGGAGAACGCCGAGTTCTTCCGCTACGGCGTCATGCACCGCAACACCTTTGTCGATGCGCCGCACGTGCTCGACGGCACCTTTGCCGTGCCCGGCACGAGCGTGCGTCTTGCCGGCCAGATTACCGGTACCGAGGGGTACATGGAGGCCGTGGCGACGGGTCTGCTCGCCGCGCTCAACACCTATGCCGAGGCTATCGGTGTCGCGGGCGTCGAGCTTCCGCGCGAGGGCGCCCTGGGCGCGCTTGTGGGGTATGCGACCGATCCGGCTACGGTGGGCTATCAACCCATGCACGTCAACTTTGGTCTTGTGCCGCCACTCGAGGACGGTAAGCGTCGCCGCAAGCGCGATCGTTACCAGGCCTACGCGGATCGCGCCCTCAAGGCCCTGGACGCCTATCTCGAAACGCGCTCCGATCTGTTTGGAGGCGAGAGGTCATAGCCTTTGACCTGTATGATGCCGTCGACTCGTTCATTGCCTACATTGCACGCGTCGAAGGACTCGCCCCCAATACGGTAACCGCCTACGCCTCGCGGCTCGAGCGCTTCGCCGTGTGGTGCGACCGCGAGGGCGTCGACGCTCGCGCCGCCGACGTGCGGACCGTTCGCTCCTATTTGGCCGAGCTGTCGCGTGGCCAGGTGGCGGCTCGGACCCTTGCGGCACACCTGTCTGCCATTCGCTCGCTCTATCGGTGGATGGCTGCCGAGGGAATCGTTGAGGGCGATGCGGTCTCGGCGATATCCTCACCCAAATTGCCGCGCGATCTTCCCGGTGTGCTGACGACCCGGCAAGTCGAGTCGTTGCTCAAGGCCCCCGACACCTCGACGCCTGCGGGGCTGCGCGATGCGGCGATGCTCGAGCTGCTCTATGCCTCCGGCGCGCGAATCTCTGAGCTCGCGGCGCTCAACGTGGAGTCTATTGGTTGGTCCGAGCGAACGCTGCGACTTTGGGGCAAGGGGAGCAAGGAGCGTATCGTGCCCCTGTATCGGCGCGCTCTCGAGGCGACCCGCCGCTATATTGAGGAGGGGAGGCCACAGCTCCTTGTGCAGGCAAAGCGTTTCGATAGTGCGAACGGCGTGCATCCGCTGTTTATCTCGGCGCGCGGAAACCGCATGAGTGCCGCCATGCTCAGGAGGCGGTTCCATATGCTTGCGGCACTTGCCGGTATTCCTGCCGACATCGCCCCGCATGCGATGCGCCACACCTTTGCGACCGACCTGCTCGAGGGCGGCGCGGATCTGCGCTCGGTTCAGGAGCTGCTGGGGCATGCGAGCTTGTCCACGACGCAGATCTATACGCATCTCACGCCCGATCGGCTTAAGCGCGCCGTGAGTCAGGCCCACCCCCGCGGCGAGTAGTAGAAGGGCCCCGCACCGCACCGAGGTGTGTGGTTTTGATTGCGGGTTGGCAGGAAGAGGCAATCCTGCTATCATTCATCAGGTTGCTTCACGGCAACAGGTTTTTATCACGCACGCGCGGCTACTTCATACCGTGGTGCCCGGGCTTTGGTAGCACATGTCCGGGTTGGTTTTGGAGGATGACCCCGCGCGGAGGCAAACCACAGGAGGTTTAACATGGCTACCAAGATTAATATCCGCACCCTGCTCGAGGCCGGCTGCCACTTCGGTCACCAGACCCGTCGCTGGAACCCCAAGATGAAGCCGTTCATCTTCGGTGAGCGCAACGGCATCTACATCCTCGACCTCAAGCAGACCATCCTTGACGCCGACCAGGCCTACACCTTTGTCAAGAACGTCGCCAAGGGCGGCAACGTGCTGTTCGTCGGCACCAAGAAGCAGGCTCAGGAGGCCGTCAAGAACGCCGCTGAGCGCGCCAACATGCCTTACATCAACCAGCGTTGGCTCGGCGGCATGCTGACGAACTTCGTCACCATCCGCTCCCGCATCAACCGCATGGAGGAGCTCGAGGCCATGGTCGAGGACGGCCGCATGGCTGTGCTGCCCAAGAAGGAACAGGCTGTTCTGGGTAAGGAGCTCGCTAAGCTCCAGACCAACCTCGGTGGCGCCCGCGACATGAAGGGTCTGCCCCAGGCTCTCTTCGTCATCGACACCAAGCGCGAGGAGAACGCCATCAAGGAGGCTCAGCGCCTGAACATCCCCGTTGTCGCTCTGATCGACACCAACTCCGATCCCGACGAGGTCGAGTACGGCATCCCCTGCAACGATGACGCCATCTCCGCTGTCACCCTTATGTGCGAGCTCATGGCTGACGCCTGCCTCGCTGGCTCCGGCAAGGAGCAGGTTTCCGAGGCCGAGATGGCCGCCGAGCCCAAGGCCGAGTAAATCAGTCCTATTTAAGTCTTTTTCATCTCTTTGAAAGGAACCACAATGGCCCAGATTACTGCCGCTATGGTCAAGCAGCTCCGCGAGATGACCGACTCCCCGATGATGGAGTGCAAGAAGGCTCTCGTCGAGGCTGACGGCGACATGGACGTCGCTGTTGACGTTCTGCGCAAGAACGGCCTCGCCAAGGCTGCCAAGAAAGCTGGCCGTGAGACCAACGAGGGCGCTGTCGCCGCGTTCGTCTCCGAGGACGGCAAGTCCGGCGCTCTGCTCGAGCTCTCCTGCGAGACTGACTTCGTCGGCTCCAACGCCAAGTTCACCGGCTTTGCTTCCAAGGTCGCTGAGGTTGTCGCCACCACCGAGCCGGCCGATGTCGACGCTCTGCTCGAGAAGCCGATGGGCGAGGAGACCGTTTCCTCCGAGCTCACCGAGATGATTCACATCATGGGTGAGAACATGAAGATCGCTCGTTTCTCCGCCCGCAAGGTCGAGAACGGCGCTCTCGCTTCTTACATCCACATGGGTGGTAAGATTGGCGTCCTCGTAGAGTTCGCTTTCGAGAAGGCCGAGACCGCTCAGGCTGAGTCCTTCAAGACCTTCGCTCACGACGTTGCCCTTCAGGTT
>CAUCXP010000076.1 GCA_958446785.1 uncultured Collinsella sp.
GCGCCCTTCGGCGTCTTTTCAGTCGTAGATTGTCGGAGCGGGCACGAGCTGCCAAGCCGTGCCTAGATGATTTACCCCAAGGACGTACAGGTCAAGCTCCTCGTCGTAGAACACCGGCTCGCCCGTGTGCCCCATGACAAACGACGGGTCCTGTATGATGTACCACTGGAAAATCTCCTCCCATGGCGCCCAGTCCCCACTTACAAGCTCAAGCGGGCGTTTTGCCATCTCGTTTGCGAGCACCATGTTCCCGCACGTCTCGGCGAGGTCGGCGTAGGTCTTGATGCCGTAGTCACTCATCGCTTTTCCCCTCCGCTTCCCGCTCCTCGATTCGCTTGAGACATTCAGCCACGCAGTAGCGCATGGTGCGCAGGGCCTCGCAGTCGATGCTCTCCGCGAGCATGTCCCCGTCGAGGACGACCTCGCCCAGAGCGTTCACGAACCGCCACTCCATCACGTTGTCGATGCGCTTGAGCACGTCCTTCAGGGTGCCGCTGTCGCGCATAGGGGCGTTGCCGTCCACCTTCGCCATGCGCTCAAGCTCCTTGGCCTTCGCCGAGCAGATGCGGGCGGTGCGCCTGAGCACCTGCGCCCTCCACATGGCCTCCTCCTGGGGGCTGCTGGGTTCAAGACGCTCCCTGTCCATCGTGTACCTCCTTATCTCCGTTTCAGAGGCACCCGACGCCGCAGGCGTCTTTCACGCATGCCCATCCAAAGCCCAGCGAAAGACCTTCGAAAGACCTCCGCAGGGGCTCTGTTCGGGCAGGGGCGCGAAATGGGCTCAGCACAGCCCAGCGAAAGACCTTCGCAGGGGCTTTGTTCGGACAGGGGCGCGAAAAGGTCTCAGAACAGCCCACCGAAAGACCTCGAAAAGCCCTTCAAAGGCCGGTGCGCTGTTGCTGATCCTGTTTCGCGGTATTCCGGAGCATCTGGGCAAAAAACAAGGGGAGCACCCGTTATGCGGATGCTCCCCTTGCTCGGGAAACGGACACCTGCACGCGACCGGAGGGAGCGCGCGGGTCTGTGAGGGCTATGCCCGAACACAGCACGTGCCGTGACGGTCTCGTCGTTACTGACGGGCACCGCACGAACTGCAATACACGTAGTCCACGTAGGTTTCGGTCGTGTAGGAACCGTGGTCCTCCTTGTGGGAACCAATCTGAACTGTCTGGTTCTCGTAGACAGGCTTTGTCTGATAACCGCAATCCTTGCCAGCCATAGCCAGCTCCCTGCCGTGAGCCTTGGCGGCGTTGATATCGGTAGTGGAATAGCCGTCGGAGAAGATGTAGGTGTTGCCTACGACAACCTGCTGAGTGCCGTAGTCGGGCACGTCGACCCAGTTGCTCACCCAGACATTGCGGGTAGCCGTGTGGTTCACCCAAGTGTGCGTGTGGGCGGGCTTGGAAGGCTGGCTAGGCTGAGAGGGCTTGCTGGAAGCCGAACCAGAATTGCCAGAGTTCGAAGAGCCAGCGTTGGAAGGCTGGGAACCAGCGTTGCTGTCGGCCTTATCGCCGTCATTCTTGGCAGACGGGGTCGTCTGTGCGGGCTTGTCGTTGACATCGACGTCCTTGTCGGCGTCAGTGGCCTCCTGCTTGGTCTTGTCGCTCGCGTTCGGGTTCTTGGCGACGTTGCCGTCGAGCTTGTCGAGGATACCCGTGCCCGCGTCGCCCTTCAGGGTCTCGTCACCCTTCTTGATGGCGTCCTTGGTCTTGTTGACGATGTCCGCGAGCATCTCGTCGGTGACCTTGTCGGCGGGAATCTGCGCCATAGGGCAGTTGACGGCAGGTGCGGTCTTCGCGTCGGCGTCGACGGTGATGTCGACGGGAGCGCCCGTGTCGTAGATGTCGAATGCGGAACCGTCGGAGTTGACGGGGCTGACGAAGCTCACGGTGTAGTCGCCCTCGGCGAGTTCGACCGTGGAAGTGCCCTTGTTGCCATCGGCATCGGGGGTCACCGCGTGGTAGAAGTCCACGTCGTCGCCCTCGATATGGGCGATGGCGGGCGTGGAGTTCTCGTCCCAGCCGTGGTCGGCCGTGACGCTGAGGGTCACATCGACAGTTCTTGACTCCTGCTGTTCTGGTTGTTGCTCGGACGTTGCGAACGCTCCACTTGCCACGGCTATCGCAACAACGATCGCAACAACGATCGCAGCGGCTATCGCTGCGGCTTGGGGCTTATGCGAGCGCGCCCACTGGGATAATCCGTTCATTATCCATCCCCTTTTCTTTCATGGTGGTTTCGAGTTGCCTCGTTATGTCAACCGCGTCATTACTTAGCGCTTTCCCATCGCGCGAGCCATCCAGTCGAGGTTGCCGCTCGCACTGGCGGTGTTCGCGTTTATCTGCTGAGCCTGATTGAGAATCTGCCCCTGCATGAACAGGTTGCCTATTTGCAGCATGTTGCCGATGCGCTGCTGGTTGAGAATCTGCTGCTGGCCCGCTTCCATGCGGCGCTGGTGCATCTCGGTCTCGTAGAGGTTGACCATCTCCTGTACGGTGGTGGCGCGATGGTTGCGCACGGCAGCAAGGAAGAAATCCACGGCTTCGATGCTGTCGTAATCCATGGGGTACCACGGGGCGACCTGCGAAGCCCATTGCTGCTGTACGGCGAAAATCTCCTGCTTGGTTTGCTCGATGCTCTGGGCTAGGGCCTGGTTGTTGGCTTCAACTCGTTGGTTGCTTTGGTCAATCGCGGCATTTCTCTGGGAGCGGCTTTTGTCCGCCGTCTTCGCTATGACCTTGTATAGAATCGCACCGATGATAGCTGAGACGATGAGGTTCACGATATTCCAGACCGCCAATTGAAGCTCCGTGCCTCCCATCGAGAAGAACGGAAGGGTAGGGAGATACGTTATCACCTTAAGTGGCGTGCTCGTGATAAGCGTGAACGCGATAAGGAAGCCCCCGATTGCATAGAGAACAGGGTGCCTTTTAGTCTTCTTTTCCGTCTTGGCGGCAAACTGAGTGGTGAGCTGGTTGATGCGTTGCTGAAGACTGACCACGCGGTGCATCAGGTTATGAGCGATTGTGATACCCGATAGCAGGTTTTCCTGCTCGTTCATTGGCGTCATCGCATTACCTCCTGTTTTTTTGACTCACTAACGCTCTCGCCTCGTTCGTAAGAATGAGGTCTCAAACATTAACTGCATGCATGAAATACAGCCTTTCCAGTTTATTATATTTGAGGCTAATCGCCCATACGATTCAAGGCAACTTGATTTTGACGGGCGGTTAAAATGAAATACTTCGACATAGGACAGCGCATCAGGCGTTACCGCAAAGCCTGCGGGCTGTCGCAGGAGGCGCTCGCGCAAAAAGTTGGAATATCGGTAACGCACATGAGCCACATCGAAACGGGCAACACCAAGCTGAGCTTGCCCGTGCTCGCAAAGATTGCAGAGGAGCTGTCGGTAGGCACCGACGCTTTGCTCAGTGACGCCCCAAAACCCGACAAGGCGAAGCTTTCCGCCGAGGTGCAAGAGATTCTTGATTCATTCGAGATTGACGAGTTGCCCGTTGCGGTTGAGGTGCTCCGAGCGCTCAGAGATAGCCTGGCGAAACGCAGGGTCTAAGGCTTTTTTCGCTCATACATATTACCATACAGATTACTTTGGGCATTTTTGCCCCAAGGCAACGAAAAAGCCCTGAACCGTTTTACAAGTTCAGGGCTGAAATTTTGGTCGCGGGGGCAGGATTTGAACCTACGACCTCCGGGTTATGAGCCCGGCGAGCTACCAGACTGCTCCACCCCGCAATGTCTGGGCGCCTCATGTGCGCAAGAAAGAATATTACGTGGGAGTTCGGTAAACGGCAAGGAAAATCTCGTAGAGCATAATTCCTTCATATTTAAAACCCCTCAGCCCATATCGCCGTGAACGAATCGCAGCCGAGCGCCGCCGACGGCACGTATACAATGGTACGCGTCCTTTTACGCCGACACCGGGAGTAGACATGCTGCTCGCTATCGATATGGGAAACACGCAGACGGCCATGGGCCTGTTTGACGGAGACGAGCTGGTGCAGTCGTGGCGCATGCCCACCGACCGCTCCTATACCGCCGACGAGATCCATGTGCGCCTGATGGGCTTCTTTAAGATGCACGACCTCTCGCTCGACGCGGTCGACGCGATCGCCTTCGCCGGCGTGGTGCCGCAGCTCTCGCGCGAGTGGCACACTGTGGCCGACCGCATCGCGGCAGACGCCATCGTTATCGGGCCGCAGACGGCCGCGGTGACCAAACTGCGCGCGGCGCGCCCCCAGGCCGTAGGTGCCGACCGCGTCGCCAACGCCGTTGCGGCCGAGACTTTCTACGGCGCGCCGGCAATCGTGGTGGACTTTGGCACCGCGACCAATATCGACGTCATCGATGAGGACGGCTATTACATTGGCGGAGCGATCGCGCCGGGCATCCGCATCTCCATGGACGCACTTGCCGCCCGTGCCGCCAAGCTCGCCAGCGTGCCGCTCGAGGCGCCCGAGCACGCCATCGGCCGCGACACCGAGGAATGCATCAAGGTCGGCGCCGTGATGGGCGCCGCCTCCATGGCCGAAGGCCTGGTCGCTCGCATGAAGCGCGAGCTGGGCCGCGAGGACGCCACCGTTATCGCCACAGGCGGTCTCGCCGGCATCGTCGCCGATTCGACCGATGCCTTCGACGTGGTCGACGGGCAGCTCACCATCAAAGGCATCTGCGAAATCTACCGCCGCATGCAGAAGCTGGGGTAAGGCGGGGTTTAAGTCGAGCGCGAGCGGCGAACTAGGCAACGCATCGGTCCTATTCCTCAAAAACGAAAATTTTTCGGTTTTGAGGAATAGGGCGCCGGCAACCCATTCCCCAAACAAGCGAAACCCTCCCCGGCACAGCCGAGGAGGGTCTTGTTGTCATCGCTATCTTTGAGCGCGGGCGCCTCGCGTTACAGTCCGCGAATCCGTACGGCCTCGGGCGGAAACTCCTGCTCGCCGGCATCGGTCTTGATGGTCGCGCGGCCCCAGATGTCCAGGCCCGCAAACACACCGACCGCAAGCGGCAAACCGTTGGGCGACACCGCCGCAACCTGACGACCCAGCAGCGGCACCATATCGAAGTACTCACCCAGCACCGGAGCCAGCGGGCCGGCAGCGCCCTGTGGTGTGTTGGCGGCAACCGCCCAGGTGTCCACGCGGGTCAGCACGGCGGTGGCCAATGCCTCGACCAGCACCTCGTCGGCCATATCCACGCCAAGCTCACCCAGCGCCGCACGCTCAATATCAACCGTCACTGCGGCAAACATGCCCGCGGCACCGGCACCGCCGTTGACGGCGACGCGCGCGAACGACGTCTCAAACGCAGGCGCACCGCACACGATATCGCTCGGCCACTGGATACCCACCTTACCGGCAAGGCCCAACCCCGGCGTCGAAGCCGTGCCCACGAGCGCGTCCATCATGCCCATCGCGGCCACAAACGGCAGGCCGTGGAAGGCGTGCATATTCACATCCGGACGCACGACCAGCGAAAACGTCAGCGAAGCATCGCCCGCGTTCCATGCGCACCAGCCCGCTGACACGCCCTCGCGGCCCGCGTCACGCGCCGCGTCGAGCTCGGTACCGGCGACAACAGCATTCATCTCGATCATCTACATACGCCCCAATTCGCCCACGATATGGCCCACGCGATCCTCGGGTTCCTTGACCTCGACACCGTTATAGCGGAAGAACCGCGCCGGGTCGTGCATCAGGTCCTCGAGCGGCACCAGCACAAAGTCGCGCTCGCCAATGAGCGGATGCGGCAGGCGCAGCTTTTTGCCGCCGTGGGTCTCGCCGTCCATCCACAGCAGGTCCAGGTCGATGGTGCGCGGGCCGTTGGCCTTGGCCTTTTTGGAGCGGTCGCGGCCCAGCTCGGCCTCGATCTTCATGAGCTCGTCGAGCAGCACCAACGGCGCCAGCTCGGTCTTAATCTCGATGACGGCGTTGGCAAACGCGTCCTGGCGCGTCTCGTAGGCCGGCTCGCTCTCGTAGATCTTGGAGGAGTTGGACACGCAGGTGAGTGGAATCTCGGCGATCATGTCGCGTGCGGCGCGGATGTTGTCACAGCGATGCCCCAGGTTGGAGCCCACGGCCACAAACGCGCGGCGCGGCTGCGGCTTGGCAACCGCCCAGTAGCCGTTCAGGAACTGCGCAAAGCCCGCGGCGTCGTGCACGCGCACGATGTTGGCACCGGCCTGGATGGCACCCAGGCACACGCCAAACGTAGCGGCATCGCGCTCGGCGGCCTCGGTCACGCCCGAGACGGCGCCCACAAAGCGCTTGCGCGATACGGCGCACATGAGCGGATAGCCCAGTGACGCCATCTTGGCAGTCTCGCGCTGGATGACGATGTCCTCGTTGGCCGTCTTGCCAAAGCCCGGACCGGGATCGATGCAGATGCGGTCGCGCGACACGCCGGCGTGGATGAGCGCGCGGGCCTGGTCGGACAGAAAGCCCATGACGCGGCGCATGATGGGCGCCGAATCGGGCAGGGTGAAGCGGCGGAGCTGCGAGGTGGGCACGTAGGCTTCCTCGCGGCGGGCGCTGCGGCGCATCATGGCGGCCAGGCGGTCATTGGGCTCCGATGCGGCCTCGGTGGCCTCGGGCGCGGGCGCGACGGTCTCGGCAGCAGCAGCCTGCTCGGCGGCCGGCGTCTCCTGCTCGCTTGCAGGCTCGGTCGCGGGCTCAGGTTCGCCAAACGGCAACGAGGGCTGCACCACGCCGCCCGGAAGCTTGGCCTCCGGCTTAGGCTCGCCCAGCAACTTGCCGCGACGGCGACGGGCCGGCTTCTCGGCCTCGCGCGCGGCCTCGGCAGCCGCTTCGCGTGCCTTCTCGGCAACAAACGCCGCTGCCGAGGTATCGAGCTGCACCGTTGCGTGCGTGCGCGCGGGCGCGGCGACCTCGCCGGCATGCATCACGATGACGCCGCAGGTGCTCGTCTTAACAAACTCGACCATCTTGGGGTCGGTGAAGCCGGTCACGTCGTTGACGATCGAGGCGCCGCAGCGCACGGCCGCCTTGGCAACCGCCACGTGACGCGTGTCGATCGAGACGATGGCGCCCTCTTTGGCCAGCGCGCGCACCACGGGCAGCACGCGGCGAGCCTCCTCGTCGGGATTAACCGGGGTAAAGCCGGGGCGCGTGGACTCGCCGCCTACGTCGATGATGTCGGCGCCGGCGTCGAGCATCGTCAGGCCATACTCGATCGCGGCGTCCGGG
>CAUCXP010000077.1 GCA_958446785.1 uncultured Collinsella sp.
TGGCCGGCGATGCAGGTCTTAACGAGCGGCGAGTTGGCAACGGCACGGGCGGCGATATCGGCCTCCTCGTCGTTCACGGCGCCGGTAACGTTGACTGTAACAAGCTTGGATGCGCCCTCACCATCGGCGGCAATATTGCGCGCCAGGCTCTCGCACACCTCGTGCACGGCAAATGCCAACTCGTCAAAAGCATCGGAGCCCTCGACGATAGGCTCGGCATCTGCGGCAGCGGCACCGGAGGCAAGCATGATGCAGGTGTCGTTGGTCGAGGTGTCGGAATCGACCGTTACCTTGTTAAAGGTCTGCTTGACGGTCGAGAGCAGCAGGGCATGAAGTGCCGCCGGCTCGACGGGGGCATCGGTGGTGATAGCTGCGATCATGGTGGCCATGTTGGGCATGATCATACCCGAGCCCTTGCACATTCCGCCTACCGTATAGACATTGCTCGCATGACCCGCAGCCTCACTGACGTAGGACACGGCGTACTCCTTGGAGTGCGTGTCGGTCGTCATGATGGCGCGAGCGGCATCGGCGCCACCGTGGGCGGAGAGCGCCTCGTAGGCAGCAGGAATGGCGGTCTCAAACGTGTCGATCGGCAGAATCTGGCCAATCACACCCGTGGAGGCAATCAGAATCTGCTGAGGCTCGCAGCCGATGACCTGCGATGCGATGCTGCACGTCTCGCGCGCGCATGCAAGGCCGGTCTCACCCGTGGCGGCGTTGGCATTGCCAGAGTTGACCGAAATGCCGGCGATGATACCGTACCCCTTGTCGGTACCGCCCAGGTTGGCACGGCTCACCTGCACGGGCGCCGCGCAAAAGCGATTGGTGGTAAACACGCCAGCACCGGGACAGGGTTTATCGGGCACGACGAGCGCGTAATCCAGACGCTCGGGGTTCTTGCGGAACCCAGCGTGGATGCCTGCAGCCTTAAAACCAGCCGCAGCCGTAACGCCACCCTCGACGGCGCGAATCTTGATATCAAACAGCTCGGTATTCATCGTCTTTATGACTCCTTATGTCAAACAAAAAACGGACATCGGTTGGTGCGCCATGCCAGTCGTGATCATGAGACCAGCTTAAGAGTGGCGCCCCATTCGATGCCCGACTACCAAATCGTTAACAATCGAATGTGCTACACCGGGCACGCCACTGTGGGCAAGCCTCGTCGCTCGTCAAAGCCAAAGACGATATTGGCGCACTGGACTGCTTGGCCCGCAGCGCCCTTGCACAAATTGTCGATAGCACCCGTCGCCACCAGCACGCCCGCGCGCTTGTTGAGCGCGAGGCCAATCTGGGCAGCGTTGGTGCCGACGACCGAAGCCGTCTTGGGCTGCTGGCCGGCATCGAGCACGCGCACAAAGGTGCGACCGGCGTAGAACTGCTTGTAATGGTCGACAACGTCCTCAAGGGTCAAGGTATCGAGAGCCTGCGGCGTGAGCGGCAGCGTCACCGTGGAGAGCAGACCGCGCTTGAGCGGTGCCAGGTGCGGGGTAAAGACGACGCGATCGGTCAGGCCAAGGATTTGCTCAATCTCGGGCGTGTGGCGATGCTTGCCCACGCCGTAGGCCTCCAAGTTCTCGTCGGCGCTGCAAAAATGGGTGCGGGCGTTGCAGGACTTACCGGCGCCCGTCACGCCGCTAATGGCATCGACAATCACGGGGCCGTTCTCGGCCACCCAGCCCGCGCGCACGGCGGGCGCGGCGGCAAGGCTCGTTGCGGTGGGATAGCAACCGGCGCAGGCGACCAGCACGGATTTGCCGTCGGCATGGTCGGATGCGGCGGTCTCCAAGTCCTGGCAGAACAGCTCGGGCAGACCGAAGGCACGGGTCTTGAGCAGCTCGGGGCTCGTATGCTCGGCGGCATACCAAGCCTCAAAAACGGACGCGTCGTTCAGACGGTAGTCGGCCGAAAGATCAAAGCAGGAGACGCCCGATGCAAGCAGCGCGGGCACCTGTGCCATGGCAGCCGTGTGCGGCACGGCCAAAAAGACCGCGTCGCAGTTCTTGAGCTCAGGGGCATCATGCGTCGTAAAGACAAGATCGCTTACGCCGGTGAAGCTCGGGTGCACCGCAGACAACGGCTGGCCGGCATCGGCGTTGGACGTAATGGCAGCAAGTTCAAACTCGGGATGACCGAGGACGAGGCGAATGAGCTCGGCTCCGGCATATCCAGCCGCGCCGACGATTCCAACCTTCAAAGACATATCAGACTCCTTGTCTGCGATTTATGCACCGATGCGCATTTCGCAGCGGTCGTTATGAAGTGGGTTGAAACTTTAGCACCAAAAGATGCATTAATACGTAAATGGCTTGCATATTCATGCATTGAAACATTCCCGACACATTCGCTTGAAGGAATTGACAAATGGAGCGGGCCCCGTATTGACCGGCGCTCCTAACGGCGCCGGGCAATACGGGGCCCGCCCATGCGAAAACCAAGTTGTTAGGATGAGCCAGCTGGCTAGAGCTCGACCGGCACCCATTCGTCGTGATTGCAGATAAAAGCCTCGGGATCCTCGACGCTAAAGAAGACGAGCGTGGGGTCGTTAGGCCCCTCATAGTGCTCGCCCAGGCGCTCTAGATGCTTCCACCCAGCTTCGCGCATTTCGCCTAAAGCCCGGTCATCCAAGCCGGCACGCCCGCGCAAGATGAGCCAGCCATGGCCCGGCCACCAACTCGTGGCCTCAAAGCGCTGGTTTTGCAGCAGCTCTTGCCACACATCTTTGGTGCGCGCTGTTACAAACCACAGCTTGCCGTCCTGGATCTGCGCAAACGAAAACGGACGCACATGAGGCTGTCCGTCAACGCTCGTCGCCAAATACCATGCCGGCACCGACGTCAGATACTCCAACACCGTATTCAATCCGTCCATGTGTCCTCCTGGCGCTAGCTAATTCGGAACGGGTAGTTAATTTGAGACGCTCTAGAGCTCCAGGCGCTCCTCGCTGCCGTCGATATCACAGAAGCGCGCGGCAATGTTGCGGACCGAAAAGAAAGCAAGGCGGCCGTCGTTGGCACTCTCGTGTTCCTCGCCGATGCCCACCATGTGCTTAAAACCCGCTTGACGCACCTTGTCGCTCGCAACCGCGTCGTCCTCAAGTGCGGCCTCGCCGGTCAACACGATCCAACATTCCCCCGGCTTCCAGCCCGAGAGCTCAAACTTGGGATTCGCACTCAGCTCCGCCCACACATCCTTGTCGCGCGACGTGCAAAACCACAGCTTACCGTCATCGACCATGGCAAACGAAAACGGCCTCACGCGAGGCTGATGCCCGTCGGTCACATCGGTCGTGGCCAGATACCACGCCGGAATGCGCCTGAGATACGAACAGGCGCGCTCAAGCTGAGCCGTGCGGTCGTTGTCGGTCATAGGGACCCCTTTCTTGCGCTCGAATCGCGCCTAAACAAGTTGAAGGTTGACGACGATGACACACGCAAACAGCAGCATCGTCACAACCGCAGCCAGCGCATCCCCGCGGCGAAATGCAAGTGCATGCAGACACGTGCGGCCCTGCTCGCCGTGATAGCAGCGTGCATCCATGGCGGCAGACAACGTCTCGGCATGACGGAACACGCCCGTGAACAGTGGAATCGCCACACTGCCGAGCATACGCACGCCGCCGAGCGGGCCACCCGTTACGCGTGCACCGCGGCTTGCCTGCGCGTCCGCCGTCTGCTTCATCTCGGTGGCAAACTGCGGCATAAAGCGCAACGCGATGCCCATGATCATGCCGAGCTCATGCGCAGGGAGCCCCACGCGCGCAAACGGTGCGAGCAGACGCTCAAAGCCCGCGGTGAGGTCGAGCGTAGGCGTGGTGAGCGTAATGGCGCTCATGCCGGCCATCATCAAGCTCAGGCGGCACGCCATAAAGGCGGCGGAATGCAGCGAGCCCTCGCTTATCTGCAAAAAGCCAAGCTGCCACAGAATGCGCCCGCTCTGGTCGGAAAACAGGTTGAGCACTGCGACCACCACGACAATCGCCAGCAATGGTGCCATCGATGATAGGACCCGGCGCAACGGCACCCGGGACACGGTATAGATCAGGACAACGAAGATTGCGACCGGGGCCAGTCCGCGGAAGCTGCTGACCGTGAGCGTCGTGATCAGAAACACAAAGCCCAAGAGCAACTTAGTTCGCGGGTCCAGGCGGTGGATCGCACTATCGCCGGGATAGTAGCTGCCAAACGAAAACGCCTCCATTAGCAGCCCTCCTCTCGCGCGACCGTCTTGGATTTAGCAATGTCCGCGACGTTAGAAGGACCGTCTGAGCGACCGATCAGCAAATCTGCCAGCTCGTCGGCCAGCGACTCAACCGTATAGAGCCCGCCGCAACGCAGCGGCACGCCCGCCTCCGCGAGCGCCAACGCCATGCGCTGAGCAGCAGGTACGCCCAAGCCGATCGACTTGAGCTCATCGGCATGTGCAAACACCTGCGCGGGGGTTCCCTCGGCAAACACCGCACCTTCGTTCATCACGACGATGCGGTCGCAGCAGTTGGCCAGGTCATCCATACTATGCGAAACCATGACAACGGTCAGGCCATCGCGGTGAAGTCGATCGATAAGCTCAAGGAAATCCCTGCGCGCCGCCGGATCGAGCCCCGCCATGGGCTCATCGAGTACTAGGACCTCGGGCTCCATGGCAAGCACGCCGGCAAAGGCCACGCGACGCTGCTGACCGCCCGAAAGCTCAAAGGGGCTCTTGTCGCCTATCGTGGCAAGGTCGAGGCCCACGCGCGCAAGCGATGATGCGACACGGCGCGCAACCTCGTCTTGCGGCAAGCCAAGGTTGTGCGGGCCAAACGCCACGTCCTGCGTCACGGTTTCGGCAAACAGCTGACGCTCGGGATATTGAAACACCACGCCGACCTTGGCCTTAACCGCGGCGGCATCTTTCTTGCTTGATAAGTCGAGCCCCAGCGCGCAAACGCTTCCCTCCTGCGGACGAATCAGCCCGTTGAGATGCTGGACCAGCGTCGACTTACCCGAACCGGTATGACCTGCTAAGCCCAGGAACTCGCCGCGACGCACCGTCAGCGATACATCGCGCAGCGCCCACGGGCTGCTGGGGTCGTTTCCCCAGAGAGCCTGTTTGCTCGATTTGCCCGCAACGGCCGAGCGCTTATGCCAGCGGCGACGCTCGCGGGCGCTCAGCGAGTAACTATGCGAGAGGTGCGAAATCTCGATGACGGGCTCCGACGCGGCTGTCCCGTCGGTTGCAGAGGAGGCGTTGTCGAGCACACGAGAATCGGATGCAGAAGGCCGCCCTGCGGTGTCTTCCCCACTCCGGTCGGCATATGTCTGCGCAATCTCGGCGACCATATCCGCCTCGCGCACCTGCGCATGAACGGGCACGCCCTTCGCACGAAGCGCCGCGCCCAAGCAGCACGACGCCGGCATATCCAAGTTGAACTGCGCAAGTTCGTCCGCCCGTGTCAAGATTTCCTCGGGCGTACCGAGCATGACAACGCGCCCCGCCCGAAATACCGCAACACGATCGGCCTCGGCGGCCTCTTCCATAAAGTGCGTAATCATCACGATGGTCATGCCGCGATCGTGCAACGCGTGGCAAGCCTTCATGAGGCCCTTGCGTCCACGCGGATCGAGCATCGAGGACGCCTCGTCCAAAATGAGCACGCGCGGTTCCATGGCGAGCACACCGGCAAGCGCCACACGCTGCTTTTGACCGCCCGAAAGCGCATGGGTCTCGTGGCGCTCAAAGCCCACCAGGCCCACGCCCTTCAGCGCCTCGCGTACGCGCTGCGCAATTTGCGCCGATGGCACGCCAAGGTTTTCGGGACCGAACGCAACGTCATCTTCGACAAGCGTTGCCACCAGCTGGTCGTCGGGATTCTGGAACACCATGCCTGCGGTCGAACGAATGTCGTAGACCAGCTCGGGATCGGACGCATCCATACCGTTGATACGTACCGTGCCCGTATCGGGCTGCAGCAGCGCATTCAGATGCTTGGCAAACGTCGACTTGCCCGACCCATTGCCACCGAGGATGCAGAAAAACTCCCCGTCCTCGATGTTCAGATCGACACCGTCGAGTGCCGACACGGCACCGTCATAGCTAAAGGAAACGCCCCGACACTCAATCATGCGCGGCCTTTGACCTGGTCCTTTTTAGGCGTGATGAGGTTGGAGACTGCTTTATACACCGCTAGCGTCAACACCGAGTTAAGCACGGTCTTGATAAGGTTGAACGGCAGCACGGCAGGAATCATAAGCGGGGCGATCACATCGACCGAGCCATACCAGAACCATACGCCAATGGTAAGGTTTGCGACCATAGACAACGCCGTAGCGGCAATGACACCGAACACTAGGCCAATCACGGCACCCTTATAGGTATGCATCTTCTGGTACACGATAGCCGCGGGCAGAATATAACCCAGCGTAGCCACCAAGTTCATAAGTGCGCCGACCCAATCGCCCGTGGTAAGCGCATGGATAACAATCGCCATAGCGGCAACAGCAGTACCGGCGCCAGGACCATACGCAAAACCGCACACCATCGCCGGCACCAGCGACGGGTCATACGTCAAAAACGGCGCCGAAGGAAGGATGGGTAGCTGCACATACATAAACAACGCGCCCAAGGCACACATCAGCGCCATGGTAACGAGCTGTTTGGTGCTCCACCTATTCGTGTTCTCAAAATGGATATGCTGCGACTGTTCAGACATAAGATCACCTGCCTCTTTCATCCGGACTCTAACCGTTGGTACTGGGATCTCACCAGTTCAGCCGGCATACGAACCAACGCACACACGGGTCGCGGACTCATCGGCTCGGCCGCAGGCACCTCGACTGCGCCACGGCACCCCTTTAGCACCGCCCGATTTACCGCCAGTGGGGAATTTCACCCCGCCCTGAAACAGCAATTGCAAGTGTAGCACCAGTAGGCTTTCGCGCAAGTATGCCAAGGGTAATTTATGGCGGGGGAAACGCTCTAGAAATGCGGCCGGGACAGAGCAGCGCGACAATAACGTACCCGCCCATCCCAAAGTGCTGCGCTTTTCGCGGCAAAGCCGCGAAACAGCAAAAGGGAAAAGCCACCGCAACAACCACGTTCCCCATCCATCCCAAAGTAGCGCGCCTTTCGCGCAAAGCGCGAAACAGCG